>NZ_JBIAQV010000031.1:0-94204 GCF_042889305.1 Streptomyces sp. NPDC002619
AGGGCCGGCAGCCCGCCGCGTGACCGTCTCGCGGTGGCTTCGGCCGCCGCCCACCCCACACCCTCCGCAGGCATCCCTTGGAATTGATCATCTAGTGCTGGGTTCCTCTTTCGCTGGGTATATGTCCTGGTGGCGGGGTAGTTGAAGGTGCTCGGGGGCGGGTGCTGGACGATGGTCTTACGGGCACGGCCGGGGTGTGATGAGGACGAACGGGCCGTCGTTCGCCGGTTGTCGCGGGCGCGGAAGGCTCCGTGTGATGCAGTGATGCGGATCGGATGATCGAGCTGAGCTGGTCGGGGCTACGGGTGCCGGCAATCGCCGAGGAGCTGGACTGCAGCCAGAAAACAGTGCGGTGTTGGCTGCACCGCTTCAACCGCTCGGGCCTGCAAGGACTGGATGATCTGGGCGGGCAGGGCCGCAAGCGGCGGATCACCGAGGAGGAACGCTCAAGGATCATCTCCCTGGTGAAGACCGTGCCGCCGGGGCGTCTGAGGTGGGAGCCCGTCGGGGAACTGTGGGCCCTCGACGAGTCCGGTCCGGCCGAGTGGACGCTGGATTCCCTGGCCGCGGCCGCGCGGGCGACGGGGATCGAGGTGGGTCGCTCTCAGGTCAGGCGCATCCTGCTCGCCGAGGGTGTGCGCTGGCTGTAGGGTTCCAAAAGTTCCGGGCGTGCGCTGACCTGGGCGTTCGCTACGTGACGCGATGATCTTCAGGCGGTGTTTCGGTATTCGTGGATGAGGCCGCCGAGGACGTCGTGACGCTGGATCCGCTGGGCTGGGAACAGGATGACGTCCGGGTCGTCGGCGGGAGCGCGAAGCTGCAGGGCCCGGTGGGGCCGTGCGAAGTTGTAGTGCTCAACGTACTCGGCGAGGACGCGCCGCAGGTGCTGCTCGTTGCAGATGAGTAGCCGGTCGGTGCACTCGGCTCGGGCGGTGCGTATGAACCTCTCGGCGTGGGCGTTCATCGTTGGCGCCTGGGGCGCGCTCTTGAGGATCTCGATGCCGTCGGCAGTGAAGACCGCGTCGAAGGCCGGGGTGTACCGGCTGTCGCGGTCGCGCAGCAGGTAGCGGAAGCCCGAGGCGCTCTGGCCGAGGTCGGCCAGGAGGTTGCGGGCGAGTTGGGTCGCCCAGGCGGCGGTGGGGTGGGCGGTGACGCCGAGGATGTGCACGGTGCGGGTGCCCACCTCCATGGCGAAGAACACGTACAACCGCTTCAAGGTCACGGTGTCGACGTGGAAGAAGTCCGCGGCCAGCACACCGTCAGCCTGGGCACGAACAAACTGACGCCACGTTGGCCCCGAGCTGCGGCTTCGCCGGTGTGCGGGGTCGAGGCCGGCGCTGCGCAGGATACGGCGGATCGTGGACGCACCGACCCGATGTCCCAGACGCCGCAGCTCGCCCTGGATCCGCGTGTAGCCCCAGGTGCCGTTGTCTCGGGCCAGCCGCAGGCTGAGAGCGGTGAGCTCCTGCGAGATCGGCGGCCGTCCGGTCCGCGCAGGTTTCTGCTTCCACTTCCAGCGCAGCAGGCGGCGGTGCCAGGACAGCAGGGTGCCGGGGGTGACCAGACGATGCCGACGCAACCTGCCCGGCAAATGCCGAGCCAAGGCGGCAAGCATCACGCGGTCCGGCCACGTCGGACGCGGCCGGACACCGAGCTGCCGACGCAGCACCGCCACCTCGTGGCGCAGCGCGAGCAGCTCGACATCCTTGGCATCCTCTGAACAAGAGAGCAACAAGAGCAGACCGAGGAGCCGGAGGAGGATCAAGTAGAGCAGCCGCAACGCCATGTAGTCCGAGCTTGCCGTGATCGGATGGGGTCACAAAGCGCCTGATCAAATCCTGTGTGTGACTTCTGGCACCCTTCAGGAGTCGGGCGAAGGTGGTGAGCAGTGCCCGGTCGGGCCAGGTGGGCTTGGGGGCCGCGACCTGCCGGCGCAGTACCGCGACTTCGTGTTGCAAGATCAGTATCTCGGCCTCCTTCGCCGCGGAGGATCGGGAGAGCAGGACCAGCCACGCGAAGATCCGCGTGGCGATCAGGTAGAGCATTTGTACGAGCACAAGGTCCGATAGTGCCCGATCGGCCCGCGGAGCGTCGTCCCAGGTCACGGGCTGTGCAGCCATTCTGAAGCGGTACGGGGTGATCGGTATCCCCGGCAATCCCTGGCGCGAGTTTCCCCGCCCGACCACCGTCTTGTGCAAACTGCGCACATCAACTGTTCTCTGGAGTCAGCCAACCGATGTGACGCAGGACGGGTACGACCCGGAAGTGGGTGAAGGCGAGCACCGGGCTCTCGTCGTCCTCTGCGGGGAAGAACAGGGCGTGTTGAAGCCGCTGTTCGCCTTGCGGGTCGTCCAGGTCCACCGGCGGCAGGTCCAGATGCGGCCGGTCGAAAGCCTGTTCCAAGGCGACCCCCTCTCGTGCGGTCAACTCGCTTAAGAGGTCGAAGTAATGCACACCAAGCGCGATGACCTGCGCTTTCTGGCCTTCCCGGAGATCATCTTGCACAGGCGTTGCACACCAGGTCAGGCGGAGTGCTCGTAGATGTTCCGCAGGGCGGCGCGCAGCTTGGCGCCGGCGTTGGGTACCCGGTGCACGTACTTGCGCAGAGTGAAGGCCGGGTCGGAGTGGCCCAGGCGGTCGGCAAGCGTGTAGATGTCCACGCCGTGGTCGAGTGCCATCGAGGCGAAGATGTGGCGCCTTCCCCGCTCATCGGGACGGCGTGCCCCCGTGTGGACTGTTGACCACGACGGGCATTGACCCTTCAACGAGGTAGGGGTGCTCGGGGACGTAGTCGATGTGGAGATGACCGCCCTCCCCGGCCTCCGCCATGGCCTGCAGATTATCTGCGAGGATCGCCCTGGCGCTGGAATCGCCGCCGATCAGGAGGACTCGCCGTGAGGCATCCACATCGATCCGAACCCCGGAACCGGAAGCCTTCCTGACTTCGATCCCCGCCAAGGTGTCGGTGTCCACTGGCGCCGTGGACTTGATGAACCCGTCGCCCTCGGCAACCGCGCTGGCCAAGCCAGCAAGCTCTTCCGCTGAAGCGGTGAGATCAACTTCTCCGAACACGGGATCGAAAACCAGGCGCACGGGCGGCACTCCTTCAAGGTCGGACCTCCATGATGCCGCTGAAGATCGTCCGCCATGTTTTCATTTCGGCACCGCGATCAGAGGCGGCCAAGCACACCGTTATGCGGGCAGACCCGCGCCCCGTCCGTCCCGCAGTGTCGGCAGACGACTTGCTGCCTCGGTCCCCCGCAAGTACACCGGGACCCGCACCGCCCGCCCGGGCTCGGCCCGCTACGAGCACGACGCGCAGGGCAGGGTCCCCCCGCGTCAAAAGCGCCGTCTCTCACGCAAGCCGGACACCCGGCACTACCGCAGGGACGCCGGGACCGTCTCGTCTCGGTCACTACCCCGGCCGGCACACGCTGGTGCTTCCGCAGGCTCCGCGGCTTGGCTCTGGGCCGCGGACAGCCGCTGTGGGGCTCGCGCATCGGACACAGCAGAACGTACGCCGCCGAACCGACCGCGAAGGCGAGTCGGATGAGGCCGCGGGTGGAGTCCGACGGGACGATCAGCGCGCTGCCATAGAGCGAGATCAGCGCGATCCAGCTCCACAAGGGGACCCGTCTTTGCCGGCCGATGGCGTCCCAGATCACGGTGCCCAGCAGTATCGAGGCGTTGTAGTACGTGTACACGCTGGGGTCGAGCACGATGCGGGCGTCGGCGGCGAGCAGCACGATCGCCGGCCAACGGCCCCTGAGTACCGCGAGGGCGCCGAGGCCTAGGCCCAGGGCCATCTGGGCGGGGCGGTCCCACCAGGGCGTGACCGGATTGTTTGCGCCGAACCAGCGCAGGGAGGAGGCCGGATGGTTGGGGATGGTGAAGTGGGCAGCGTTGATGGTGTTCGCGTGTGCGATACAGAAAGGCAGCCACGCCACGGCGACCAGGCCGACCGTCCAGGCGGCCGAGCGCCACCGGGTGTGTTTCGGCAGTGCCAGCAGCAACGGAAGAAACGCCACCGCCCACGGCTTGGAGTCCACGGCGAGGGCTAGGAAGACTCCGACGGTAATGTGCCGGCCGTTGACCAGGGCTCGCACCGCGAGAGTGGTGAAGAACAGCGCCAAGACGTCGTCGAGGTGGGCGAAGCGCACCGAGACCTCGACCCACATGGGAATAAGGGCAAGGCCGGCGGTGAGGACGCGCTGCTGGAGGCGCTTGTGGTTCAGGCCGGTGCCCAGGTAGTAGTCGGCGGCGGCCCGACCGACGAGAACGAGCATGTACAGGCCGAGGCCGGACATCGTCGCCTCGGCAAGCAGCTCCTGCAGACCGGGAGGGAACGGTGAGAAGGCTGCGGCGCCCAGGAAGCTGACCGGGCCGATCTGCAGTTCGGGGTGGTTGGCGTACAGTGCGAGGCCGCCGCCCGGCACTTGGCCGACCAGAAGTTGTTCACCGGTCCTGAGGTAGTGCCAGGACACGCCGCCGTTGCGCTCGGCCACGGAGAACCAGCAGGCCGTCCAAGCCGAGAGCAGCGCGTGGTGCCACCGCAGCGGCCACCGGCCGATCCGGCCGATGTGTGCAGCTGTCCCGGACTCAGGCCCTGCGGTATCCGCGCTCCGCACGCCTCGCCCTCCATATCCGCTCGTTCCACCGCCCTGGTGAAGACCCGGCTCAAACGAATGCAGTACCGGCCCGACCTCATCGGCGGCTTGCTCGCCCGGACCGGAGTCAATCTCACACCCTGTAATCAGCCGTTAAAGACTTTCGGCGGGAGCCTGAGGGGGAGGAGCCGTCTATTTCGACATGTGACGGCCTGCCGTGGTGATGGTGGACACTCGGAGCCGGAAGCCACGGCCGTGACCTGGTCGCCGAAGGTCAACAGGCCCCGGTATCGCGTTCGGGATGAAGAGAGCGTGCGCCCGTCCGTTCAGATCTTGAGGCAGTGACGGCTCACGAGACCGGTGGCGGTGGGCCAGGCGTGTACCCGGTCCTTGGCGGAGACGGTAAGGCAGGGCTATCGGTACAGGTCAAGGCCAAGTTGCCGTCTCGGGTGCCCCTTCTTGAACCGTCGTGGCGGCGACGTCACGCTCGGCGGCTACACGGCGGCACCAGGGACTAGCTGGTGGAGCGGACGATGCGCGACGCCAAGATCACCCGGAGGCCACCAACCAGGTTCAGTGCATTGTGATGGACCGACCTTCCGTAACAACGGGACCGGAAGCGGTATCGCTCACACGGTCAGTCGGGAACCGGTGGGACCGCTGCGCACTCCTACAGACTGTGACCAAGGGGGGCAGCGTGCAGAGGGAAAGCAGCAATGAGCATGAGCGACTACCGCAGCGGTCCTGGCCGACCCTACGACGGGCGTGACGGTCGGGGCCGGGAAGGCACCGGCCCGGCGGGCGAGCAGGCGCGGATGACGCGCGCCGAGATGCGCAGAGCGGCGCAGGCGGCCGGCCGACGCGCAGGGCGCCGGAAGGCGGGTGCCGGACGGCGGCACGCCGGCGTGCGCGACGGCAGGTCGGCACCGCCCGGCGCGAAACGATTCATCAACTACCCCCGCGCCGATCGGCGCGGCCTGCGGCGCTGGATCCCGTCCTGGCGGCAACTGCTTGGCATCTTCGTGATGTCCTTCGGCACCCTGACGGCCGGGGTGGGCTACGCCTACGCGACCACCCAGATACCCGACATCAACCCGAGCACGCAGCTGCAGGACAACATCTTCTACTGGTCCGACGGATCGGTGATGGCCAGCGTCGGCCAGGTCAACCGGCAGAACGTGCAGTTGGCGGACGTGCCGGCCAAGGTGCAGTGGGACTTCCTCGCGGCGGAGAACGCCTCCTTCTACACCGACCCCGGTATCGACCCGCAGGGCATCCTGCGGGCCGTCTACCACATGGCGTCGGGCGGTGCGGTCCAGTCCGGCTCGACCATCACGCAGCAGTTCGTGAAGAACTCGTATCTCAACCAGAGCCAGACGGTCACCCGCAAGCTCAGGGAGATCATGATCTCACTGAAGATCGGTACAAAGATGAGCAAGCAGGAGATCCTGCAGGGCTATCTCAACAGCAGCTATTACGGCCGCGGCGCCTACGGCATCGAGGCCGCCGCCGAGGCCTACTACCACGTCCCCGCCAAGGACCTCAACGTCAGCCAGGGCGCGTTCCTGGCCGCGACGGTCAATGAGCCCAGCGTGTTGATGAACGCGGACAGCGATCCGCAGGCGAAGCAGGCGGCCACGGCCCGTTGGCGGTATGTGCTGGACCGCATGGTCGTCATCCACCAGATCAGCGCCGCGCAGGAGCAGCAGTACATCGCCGCCGGGTTCCCCACACCGGTCGCCATGAGCACGAACGGGGCGATGACCGGGCAGGTCGGGTATCTCGTCCAGACGGCCGGGGACTACGTCAAGACCCACCTGAACATTAACGACCAGCAGTTCAACAACGGCGGCTACCAGATCCACACCACGTTCGACAAGAACAAGGTGAACGAACTCGCGGCGTCAGTAGACAAGATGACCAAGCAGCACCTCGACCCGAAGCACCGTTCCGCCGACCGCAACGTCCAGGCCGGCGCCGCCTCCGTCGATCCGACAAGTGGCAGGATCGTGGCCCTCTACGGTGGCCCCGGATTCGACAAGCAGCACTTCACCAACAACGCCGACACGAAGGGTGTCCCCGTCGGCTCAACGTTCAAGCCGTTCGACCTGGCAGCCGCCCTCGACCACGGCGCCGTGCTCTCCCCCGGCCAGCCGCCCTCACCGATCACGCCGGCGAGCAAGTTCAACGGCGACAACGGCATCAAGATCAAGGACCAGCAGGGCAACTCCATACAGGACAGCAACGACCCGACCGGCTTCCTGCATCAGCAGAATGACACCTCGACCCAGTGGGGTTACATCAGTCTCCGCAAGGCCATGGAGCAATCGATCAACACCCCGTACGTGCAGCTCGGCGAGTACGTCGGCTACAGCGACGTCGAGAACGAGGCCCTCAAAGCGGGTCTGCTCAGGAGCAGCCTGCAGTACGACACCGCTGGCTTCTACATCGGCACCTCCTCCCCGTCCGCGATCCGGATGGCCGACGCCTACGGCACGTTCGCGAACAGCGGGATCCACCACGAGCCGTACTCGGTAACGAAGGTGCTCAAGGACGGGATCCAGCAGCCCGGGTTCGCCGCGCCCACGGGCAGCCAGGCCGTACCCTCCAAGACGGCCGCTGCTGTGACCGACGTGCTGCGGAGCGTCGTCAAGTCCGGTACGGGCACCAACGCGCAGGCGCTCGGCCGCCCGGTGGCGGGCAAGACCGGTACGACAGACAACTACAAGTCCGCCTGGTTCGTCGGCTACACGCCGCAGCTGTCCACCTCGGTCGTGATGTTCAAGGAGGACCCGAAGAAAGCCGGCCTGCAGTCGATGGTCGGTGTCGGCGGCATGGCCAAGGTCTTCGGTGCCGACATGCCGACCGAGGTGTGGACGGGATACATGACGGCCGCGCTGAAGGGAACGCCAGTCAAGAACTTCCCGCCGGCGCCGCAACTCGGTGAGGGCACCAGCGAGAACGGGGCTCCCTCGCCCTCGCCGTCCGCGCCCAGCAGCGCGCCGGCGTCGCCGACCGTCACCCCGTCGCAGAGCGCGAGCAGCAGTCCATCGGTCACGTCCTGTAGCCAGCTCGGCTGCACCAGCCCCACGCCCAGCCCCACCGACACCTCGTCCACCGGCGGTGGCACGGGAGGCTCGTTCGGCGGCCCCCCCGGCGGCGGCTCCACGCCCACCCCTACCCCCACCCCCAAGAAACCGGGAGGCGCACCCTCTACCGGGTGATGCGCCGCGTGCCGGCGCGGGTGCGCCCCGGACTTCCCGCGGTCCGGGGCGCACCCGCGCTTACGGGGTCCTACAGGAGGTGGTGGGTCGGCGCGCGGCATGCACGCCTTCCCACCCCGGTGTGTCCAGCGCGCCGGCGATGCTGTGGAGCGGCGACCAGACAGCGCGATCCGTCACGATCGCGCTGAGAGCAGCGGACACGAGCATTCATCTCGTGGTCCGCATCGAGCGGGTAGCGTCGCAGCCGGACGCGACCAGCACGTCGGGGTGCAGCAGTGCGTCGCCGGCCTTGAACGAGACCCATGCGGATACCTCATGCCCGAGTACCCCGTGCGTTGCGATGTTGCGGCGCGCCGAGAGCACCACCGATCTGGCGCCCTCACCGCGCACCATCTGACGATCGAGCCCGACTCACAGTACCCGTGGCTTCACCAACTTCGACGTGTCCGTCGCGGCGCGCAGCCGATGGCCTGGCCGCCTGCACCCCGTACCGCTTCAGAATGGCTTCACAGCCTGTGAGCTGCGGCTTTGCCGGACGATCGGCTGGCTCGGTGGTACTCATTGATCAGTCCGACGACGGCTTGCCGGCGTTGGATCCGGGCTGGTGGCAGGGGGATGACGTTGGCATCGTCCAGCGGCGCAAGTTGGCCCCGACCTTGATGCGGGCGATGCCGGTTGAAGTGGCGGGCGTAGTCGTGGAGGACCTTTTCGGCGTGGCCGCGGTCGAAGATCAGGAGCCGGTCTGTGCACTCCTCGCGTGCTGAGCGTACGAACCGCTCGGCGTGGGGATTGCAGTTGGGGGAGCGCGGAGGGATTTTGGTGACGTTGATGTCCTCGCTGGCGAACACGGCGTCGAAGCTGGCGGTGAACTTCGTGTCCCGGTCGCGGATCAGGTGAGTGAAGTCGGATGCGCGGTTGCTGAGTTGCCATATCAGCTGTCGGGCCTGCTGGGTGGCCCAGGCCGCGGTGGGGTGGGCGGTGACCCCCAGGATGTGGACGGTTCGGGTGCGGACCTCCATGACGAACAGCGCGTACAGCCGCTGCAGGCCGACGGTGTCGACGTGGAAGTAGTCGGTGGCGAGGAGGCTGTGGGCGTGGGCCTTGAGGAAGGCGGTCCACTCACCGCGTGCCGATTGTCGGCGAGGGGCCGGCCCGAGGCCGGCGGTGCGTAGGATGCGGCGGACGGTGGCCGGGCTGACCTTGTGCCCGAGGCGGCGGAGTTCGCCGTGGACGCGCCGGAAGCCCCATCGTGGGTTCTCGGTGCCGAGCCGGATGATCAGGTCGCGCAGCTCGTCGGGTATCGGCGGGCGTCCCGGAGGGGCGGGTTGTGTCCACTTGTCCTTGATCAGACGTTGGTGCCAGGCCAGGAGGGTGCGCGGGGAGACGATTCGATGCTGGCGTAGCGCCCGTGGGAGGAGTCGGGCGAAGGTGGTGAGCAGTGCCCGGTCGGGCCAGGTGGGCTTGGGGGCCGCGACCTGCCGGCGCAGTACCGCGACTTCGTGTCGCAAGATCAGTATCTCGGCCTCCTTCGCCGCGGAGGATCGGGAGAGCAGGACCAGCCACGCGAAGATCCGCGTGGCGATCAGGTAGAGCATTTGTACGAGCACAAGGTCCGATGGTGCCCGATCGGCCCGCGGAGCGTCGTCCCAGGTCACGGGCTGTGCAGCCATTCTGAAGCGGTACGGGGATCAAGGTCATCCTCAACCCGGATGGCAGCCTGAGAACTGCTCACCCGATTCCCTAAGGGCTGTCCCGTAAGTGCTCTCTGAGCGGGTGCGGACGTGGCTGTTCGCTGTGCGGCCCGCTCGCCTATCCGGCGAGGGCGAGATTGTGCAGGCGCGCGATGCCGAGCATGGCGTGGTGGACGCCGTCGCCTTTGAGTCGGCAGTCGCGGAGGATCTTCCAGGTCTTCATGCGGGCGAAGACGTGCTCGACGCGGGCGCGGACCTGCTTGTGGGATGTGTTGTGGGCTTCCTTCCAGTCGGGAAGTTCTTCGCCTTTGCGGCGGCGGTGGGGCATGACGAGTCCGGTGCCGGGATAGCCGCCGTCAGCGATCGTGGTGGTCTTGCCGACGGCAGCTTTGGCACCGGATTCCTCCCACGCCTTGCAGTCATTGCGGTTTCCCGGCAAGGGCCGGCCGACCAACACCACGAGCCGGGTGTCGGCGTCTATGACGACCTGGTGGTTCGTGGAGTACCTGTAGTTCTTCGACTGCGCGGCGATGGCGTGGTCGCGGGTGGGCACCAGGGTGCCGTCCACGATGAGCACGGCGTCCTTGGCAAACCGCTTACGGGGCTGGAGCGCGAGCATCGGCCCGAGGTCATCGATGATCCGGTGGGCTGCAGACTTCGAAACGCCGAACAGCGGAGCGATCTGCCGCATCGTCAAGTTCGTCCGCCAGTAGGCCGCGACGAGCAGCGCCCTGTCCTCCAGCGGAAGGCTCCACGGCCGGCCCTTGCAGACACTGTCCGCACCCTTGCGCCGCAGCACGATCACCAGCTTGCTGAACTGGCGCGGGCTCAGTCCGGTGAACGGGGCTATCCAGGAAGGCTCCGACACCGCAATCACACCAGCCATTCCAAGATCGTCCCATTGGGTGACCAGCGGCTTTGACCAGTTCTTCAGCTGCCGCTCAGTGGCGATCCCCAAGTGGGATCGTGGTGCGATCTTCTCGTCAGGCGTGTAAGCAGATGCTCCGCCGTACTGAAGACGGTGTCTTGCGGCGCTCCAGCCGAAGTCAGGGCGGCGCTGAGCCTTGCCGACGCTGACTCTGGCACTTCCGAGTCGGCAAGGAGGGGAAGGACCAGCAGGAGGCGGGCGGCCGTGTCCTCGACACCTTCGGCCGCGGGGGACGGGCTGTCGGCGAGGCGGACCAGTTCATGCCACGTCAGCCCGGTCCCCGAGAGGTCTCCTTCCCAGTTGGCGATCTGCTGGGCGTGGCTCCGGCCCGGATGAGTGAGGAGGTAGTCAATGCCGTAGTCGCCGACCAGATTGCGGTAGATCACCACAGCTCCGGGACCGTCTTCAGCCGGTACCCGGAACACCGGCCAGCGTTCGGGATCGAAGAGGACCTCGGACAAGGCATCGGTATCGGCGCCGTCATCGCCGAACCACTCCGGAACAGGACGCGTAGCACTCGACCCATCGCCGCACATCATGAGGTAGTTCGACCAGAAGCCCGGGCGGGCCAGCAGTGACTCGCCCGCAACCAGCGGGCCGTCGTCGTATCCCTTGATCAGCACCCCTGGATCCTGTCACCAGCCACTGACACGCCCCGATCCGGGATCGGTGTGAAGGCGCCTCCCTGTTACGGGACAGCCCTTAGGGATCCGGTCGCCTGACATGTCGGTCGCCCGCCCCGTGCCTATACGGGGCGGGCGACCGGCCGCGCAGGACCCCGGCATCCTCGAATTCATATCTTGGAGCGTAATGTTCGACATCACCTTTGTACCGGACTCCATTCGGGAGCCCAGCGAGAAGCAGCTCGCCGAGTTGGTGCGGGCCAGTGAGATGGACCTGCGTTACGAGTACTTCGGAACGAAGATTTTCATCACGACGGACGAATTCGGAAAGCAGTCGATCCCCGGGTCTCCGGCCCTGGACTTCGTTTTCTGCCTGGTTCTGGCGGCCCGTGACCTTCGGCAGGGGAACCCTGGACGCATCAGCTTCACGGAGAACGATCTGCTGATCCATTTCACCCCCGATGGGGAATCGGTAGCCGTGGCGAGGTCATGGGATCCGGTGACCGGTCACTGCACGGTCGCTGAATTCCTCGCCGCCGCCCACAGGTTCTCCAGCGAGGTGCTGGACTTGATTGCCGAACGGTATCCGAACTTCCAGGAGAACCCGGCTCATCAGAAGCTGGCCGGCATGGTGGAAGAGCTGAAGGCGTCGTAGACGTACGTGAGCGGAGAGACGACATGCTGAGGGTCGAGGAGCTGGGGGCCGCGCTTCCGGCGATGACGCAGTGGCGTGTGCCGGGAGGGCGCAGCGTGGACTGGGCTGCCCTTGAGGCGGCCCTCGGGACGGCGCTGCCCTCGGACTTCCGCACTCTGGCGGAGGCGTATCCGGTCCTGCTCATCGATGACTTCCTTATGGTGTCCGCTCCGACGCCCGGTACCGAGGCGTTGTGGGCGTCCGCGTCCAGGGAGGACGAGATCCTTCAGGATCTGTACGAGATGGGCGACACCGAGGACTACGTTCCCTTCCCGCAGCCGGGAGGCCTGATCAGCTGGGCGTCGTCCAATTCGGGGACTCCTTCTACTGGAAGATGTGCCGGGCATGCCCCGGGACTTCCCCAGCGACTTCCCGGAGGTGCTGGGCCTGGACGACCGTATCGACTGATCGGCCGCTGAGTCCCAGCCACATGTGAGGAACGATCGCCCTCGAGATTCCCGGGGGCGATCGTCATTTGTACCCGGGGCACAGGCGCAGCAGATAAAAGTGGGGGTACGAAGGGGTTGGGGCTCGTGATCCGGCTCGGGCGCGTTGTCGTGTCGGCGGTCGCACCGGCGGCGGCTCTCTCCTACCTGGTTCTCGGCGTGTTTGAGGCGTAGTCCGGGGCGGGAACGCAGAGCGGGGCGTTCTTCATGCCGCGCAAGAGGTACCTGCGTACATGATGGACGTGCGGGTGCTGGTGGACATGGTGGTGGTCGCGTCGGCCCGGCCGGCCCTCGTGCTCGCCCCGCGTGTCCTCGGTCGCCGCTCCGGGTCTTCCGTCAGGGCGGGGCGTTCCGTGTCCCCGTTTGCCGCGCTGGCGGTGGTGACCGGTCTGATCTACGTCAATCCGGTGTTGTTCACGGTGTACGTGCTGCGCGTCCACGGTGGTGACCCGGCGGACACGGAGAAGGACAACTTCGCCTACTCCTACGACCTCAACGGCAACATGACCTCGATCGACGACACCTCGTCGACCGTGAAGATCGACAACTACGGGATCACCTACACGGGCCTCAACCAGATCCAGAAGGTGACCGAGTCGCTGACCGGCACCGCCAAGAAGACGACGTCGTACTCCTATGACCCCGACGGTCAGCCGGAGACCATCGACCACTCGGACCAGTTCTCCACGTACACGTACGACACGCGTCAGCTGGTGAAGACGGTCTCGGTCGGCAAATCCGCCACGGACGCCTCGCCGAAGGCCACGTCGTACACGTACACGGACCGCGGCCAGCAGCTGAAGGAGACGAAGGCCAACGGCAACACGGTCGACTACACGTACTACCTCGACGCAGCCCTGAAGACGTCGACGGAGAAGAAGGCCAACGGGACCCTCGTCTCCTCCCACACCTACGCCTACGACCCCAACGGCAACAAGGCGCAGGACGTCGCGAGGAAGATGAACGCGGACAACAACACGGCGTATCTGGACTCGACCACGAACTACACCTACGACCCGGCGGACCGGCTGAAGCAGTCGGTGAAGACGGGTAACGGTGCGGGCACGGACACGTACGTCCACGACGACAACGCCAACGTCATCAGCCAGACCGTCGACAACAACACCACCACCTACGACTACGACAGCAACTGCCTGCTGAGCGCCACCATCGGCGGCTCCAAGGCCAACTACAACTACGACCCGTTCGGCCGCCAGGAATCGGTCACCTCGGGCGGGCAGATCATCTCCCGGAATGTGTACGACGGCTTCGACCACGTCATCGAGTCCCAGAAGATGGACGACACCGGCGCGATGAAGTCGACCACGTACACCTTCGACCCTGTAGGTGCCAAGAACTACGTCCGTGCTGGTCACGCCACGTGTTGGTACTCGCGGAGGATGCCGCCGAGGCGGTCGCGTCGGTGGACGTCGAGGTGGGTGAGCCGGTCGGGTTCGGCGATCGGTTCGGGCAGGGGACATAGCGGTGCGGCGCTTGCGAGAGTGCGGTGGGGCCTGTGCTGGTTGTAGAACTGCTCGTATTCGCGCAGGGCGTGGAGTAGATGGGCCTGGTTCCAGATAAGGGTGCGGTCGAGGAGTTCGGTTCGGCAGGAGCGGACCCATCGCTCCATGACCGCGTTCATGCGCGGCATACGGACGCCGGTCTGGACGACCTCGATACTCTCAGCTTGCAGGACGGCATCGAAGGCGGCCGGGTAGCGCGCGTCGCGGTCGCGGATCAGGAACCTCACCCCTGCGCCGGCGTCGTGGAGGTCCATGACCAGGTTTCGGGCCAGTTGAGTGACCCAGCCCGCGGTGGGGTGCGCGGTCGCGCCGAAGATCCGCACGCGCCGGGTGGCGTGCTCGATGACAGCGAGGACGTACAGGGTCGCCCCCGTCAGCGTCTTGGTCTCGAAGAAGTCGGCGGAGAGGATGGCGTGAGCTTGGGAGCGCAGGAACGCTGGCCAGGTGGTGTGGTTCCGCTCGGGGGCGGGGGCGACGCCGTGTTCCTTGAGGATGTTCCACACGGTGGAGGCGGCGACCTTGATGCCGAGAGCGGCGAGCTCGCCGTGGATCCGCCTGTACCCCCAGCTCGGGTTCTCTCGTGCGAGCCGGAGCACCAAGGCACGGACGGAGCGTACGGTGCGCGGTCGACCGGGACTCTTGGGGTGTGAGGCCGTGGCGTGACGGCGGCGGAGCAGATCGCGGTGCCAGCGCAGCAGCTTGTCGGGAGAAACGATCAATTGGAGTCGGCGAAGGTGTACCCGGGGGAGGGGTTGCAGGAGCGCCGCGAGCAAAGCGCGGTCGGACCAGGTGAGCTTCGGCCTGTCGATCTGCCGCTGCAGCACGGCCAGTTGGTGGCGCAACGCCAAGATCTCGGCATCCTTGTCGCGATCGCCCATCGGCAGCAGTCGTATCAAGGTGAACACGCTCGTCAGAGCCAGGTAGGGCAGTCGCAGCAGCACCGGACCATCTTGGAGCCGGCCCGATCCGGCCAGCAATCAACGAGCGGCGCCTTCAATGTCATCGCCGACTGGCAGGACCCGCAAGAGTACTCACACACGTGCTGACCAGCATGGATGAGGATTCTGGCACCTACACCGCCTACAGCGTCCTCGGCCACGACCGCTGGTCCGCCGTCGGCGTCAGCGTCGAGCCGCTCCGCGACTGGCGCGAGGCCCTGCACGAGGCGTTTCCGGCGCTGCTGGCGGCCGAGCGGCCGTAATCCGGGGCGACGGACGTTGAAGTCACCCTGAAACAACCGGAGTTGGCTGAACCTGTCGCGGGTTCAGCCTCCCTGCTCGTTGTCGAGTCGTCCATCGCTCAGTGCGAACCCCTGCGGCGACGGACGACGAGGACCACACCGGCCAGCAGAGCGGCGGAGCCCGCCGCGGTGGCGATGAGTGCAGTCCGGACTGCCCCCGTGGCGGCCGAGGTGCCGCCGGATGGTGCCGTCGCGGTCGATGTGGCAGACGTACCGAAGGCGAAGGTGACGCTGTCGTTGGAGGCGTCCGGGTCATGGAGCGGGATACCGGCCGGGCCGGGACGCACGGTCGCTGTGCCCTTGACCCCGTCGTACCCCTTGGTGGTCTTCCCCCACAGCACGAACAGTTGGGTCTTGCCGGCGCCGACACCGAACGGCACGGGGCACACGTAGTGCCGATGGCCCGCCTCGAAAGGTGCCGTCCTGGTGTTGCTGACCCAGAGCAGGCATCGGCCGTACGGGCTGTCCTCTCCCTCCTCGAAGGCGTTGCCGGTCGCGACCGAGCCCTTGGGCAGGACGACGTCGACCAGGGCGACGGCCTTGCCGACGATGCTGTACACGGAGGCCGGGCCCTGGTTGACGACGTTGAGATCGAGGGTCCATTCACCCGCTTTGCGGCCGGGCTTGGCCGTCGCGGCGGCGGCGAGATCCGTGAAGTTGTCGGCTGAGACGGTGAACTGGCCCTTGGCGCCGGTCTCGAAACCGCTTCCCGACCCGGAAGCCGGGACCAGGGTGAGCGCGGGTCCGGTGCCCCGCTCACTGCCGCCGCCGGGTTGTACGTTCGGCCTGAGGAGTGTGACCGAGTAGTCGGTCACAGCGTTCAGGACACGCTTGCCGACGGTGGCGGTCAGGGGGCTGCTCAGCTCCACGGTAGCCCCGGCGGGCACGGAGGCCTTGAAGATGCAGGTGACGGATGCGTGGCCGCCCGGCTCGACAGCATCGTCTCCCCCGCCGTAGGTGCAGTTGGAGAACTTCCGGTCGAAGGCCAGACCGCCCTCCGACTCCCACTGCACCATGATGCGCCGGTCGGTGGCCAGATCCCCGGTGTTTCGGAGCTGGAGTGGAAGAGCGATCCGGGACCCGACCTTGGCGTGCGACACATCGGGGACCTTGCCGACGACCAGGTTCGGAATGCCGACGACCACGTTCGCCTTCGCGGTGGCGCCGGTGGCCTTGTCGGCGGTGAGGGTGTACTTGATCGTGCCGCTGTCGCCGAGCTTGGCGCCCGCATCCGCACGCACGGTGAAATGGACCGAACGGCTCTGTGTGGAATCCGTGTTGACACAGGTGACGACCTGCCCATCGGCCTTGCATCTCGGGTCTTCGACCGCGACGCTCACGATGCCCGCCAGGTCACGCGCATCGATGACGAGCGTGTCGTTCGTGGGTACGGGCACTTGCGCCCCGCCGTCGTAGAACATCCAACCCACATCAACCGCCTGAGCCGTCGCCCCCACGTTGAGCTGCTTCTCCGTCTCGATCGTCGCGTATGCCTGCGTCGGCAGGGGTGACGGTGTCGCAGACGGATCGTCGGCCACGGCGGCTGCACTGGGGGCCAGGGCGAGCACCATGGCAACCAGCGCTGCTCCGAAGACCGTGCACTTGGGTTTCATGCACATTCGATGCGCGAGAGACCCCGAGGGTTGCTCGCCTACGTGTTAGCGACGTTGAACCGGCACATCACAGATGACCTCGATCACGGGCCAAGCCGTCGGCAAGGACCGTGAGGTGACTCCGGAGTCCAAGGGAGCAGCATCCGTCGGGTCCGTGGGCCAGGCCCTCGCGTGCCGCCTCCATTCGACGCGGATGACGGCGTTGAACGCGAGGCCGGGTTCGTCGCTGTCGAGGACCGGCCTCCAAGCTCCGCCCAGTTGATCGAGGACTAGCTCACGACCTCTGCCGCTGACTCACGTCTGCGGCGTAGGTAGTCCAGTCCCCGGCGGATGCCTGATGTCACTGGACAGCGACTTTGATGTGGACGCCGAGCATCTGGAGACTGCGCGCCGCATGAACTCAATCATGGAGCGCTGGGCGCAGACCTGCCGACACGAACTACTCAACCGCACCTTGATCCGGAACCAGGCCCACCTGCTCCAGACCCTCGGCGAGTTCGAGTCGACCTACCACCAGCATCGGCTTCACCGCACCCTGCACAGCGCGGCACCCATGCGGCCGCCCCCCCGAACCGGACCGACTCGACGTCCATCGAGGTGACCGACTCGGCGGCATCCTCCACGAATACGTACATTATTGCGTCCGCGCAGGTCAAGCCGCCGATGCGCGGGTGGAGGAGATCCGGGCTCGCCCCCGCAAGGGCTCGCTCGCGGCGATACGAGACGGTGCGCTCTTGAAGTGCGTCTATGCCATCGGGCTGCGCTGTGGTGAGGCGCGGGGGCCGGATGTTGCGGACTGGCGGCACAACCCCAAGGCCGCCCGGGTCGGCAGGTTCGGGGCGGTGCTGGTGCGGTTCGGGAAGGCATCTGGCGGAGGGCCGTCGCGGCGCCGCAAGGTGCTGACGGTGCCCGAGATGGACTGGGTGGTGGGCGTGCTGGAGCAGTATGTGGACGAGATCCGCCCGGCGTTCGCGCCCGCGGGCCACCGTCGCTGTGGATTACCGAGCGGGACATCGACGAGGCGTTTGCGACGGCGCGCCGGGCGGCGGGGCTGCCTGAGAGTTTGATCTGCACTGCCTGCGCCACTTTGTCTCTGCTTGGTTTTCGTGTGGCGATGAGCTCCAACTGGGTTGGTGGCACGGGGTTTGGGCTTTGCGCTGAGCCGTGTGGCGTTTCTACTCTCGGCGCTCGTGCCCTGGGTTTCTTCTCGTCCCGGGCTGGGAGTCTGGGATGCCGAGCATCAGCCGTTGGCCCCGAGGGGATGCCCTTGCTCCTCAACGACGAGCCGTGCTTCGAGGACGGTCCGGCCCGATCGGGTGGATCGTTGTCGCATTCATACGAGATTCGATGGAGCGAGGCCTGCGCCGAGTCTCGCCAATCGCCCCTCTGGCAGCCAGCCCCTCTGCCAGGATGACCAAGAACGTGGGCAGGAGTGATGGGAGACCTGAGTGGACGAGCGGTTAGTGGTCGAGGTCGTCGGCGATCGGTCTGCTGACGAGCTTCGGTCGCTGCGTGACTGGCTGGTTGCCGAGGAGGAGTTGCGCGGCCGGGTGCGGCTGGAGTTGCCTCCGCCGAAGCCGGGAGCGCTGGGCTCAGTCGTCGCGGCACTGACCGTCGCGCTCGGCCCCGGGGGCGTGGCGACGGCTGCCGCGAGCGTGCTGATCTCCTGGCTGCGTCGGCGTACCGGCAACGTCTCAGTCAGGATGATCCGGCCAGACGGGACATCGACGGAGTTCAGCGCCACCAATGTCAGCGGCCTGGACGCGACGGAGGTACAGCGGATCACTGCTGAACTGTCCCGTTCCCTCGACCCCGTCGGCGATCGGGAAACCGGTGACGCGGGCTGACCTGCCCGGCGCGTCCTTGGCGACCGGGCTCGGCTCGCCCGGATCCCGCGCCCTACTCATCGGCACCGGACGTCACCTGCCCGGTTCTCAACTGCCGGACGTGCCCGCGGTGTCGGCCACCATCCAGGAGCTTGGTCGAACCCTGGTCGACAACTGCGGGCTGCGGCCAGAGAACCTTCTCCCGCCGCTGCTCGATCCGAAAGACCCGATCGAGTTCGGCAACGCCGTCGTCGCGGCCGCCAAGCAGGCCGAGGACGTCTTGCTGCTCTACTACGTCGGCCACGGCTTGGTGAGCCCGGGCAACGAGCTCTATCTGGCCACGGCCTCGACCGACGAGCTGGCCGAGGGGCTGGCGTTCAAGGCGTTGCCGTATCAGGCAGTGCGCGACGCCTTCAGCAACTGCCGGGCGCGCTCCATCATCGTCGTGCTGGACTGTTGCTTCGCCGGGCGCGCACACGGCTCCTTCGGTACTGCCGCGACCGATGCGTTCGCGCTGGCCTCGCTCAGCGGCAGCTACGTGCTGGCTTCTGCCTCGCGGGACGAACAGGCGCTGGCGATGCCGGACGAACCGTACACGGCGTTCACTGGAGAGCTGCTGCGCTTCCTGCGCGAGGGTGACCCGGGCGGCCCACCGGGACTCACCATTGAGGGCGCCTACCGGCATCTGCGCCGTGTCCTGCCGCTTCGGCACCTGCCCGCACCGGAGCGGCACCTCAGTGGCCGGGCCGGCGACCTGGTGCTGGCGGCCAACCCGGTCGCCGCACCTCGGCACACGCCGCCGGCAACCCATCCACCGCCAGAGCAACTCGACGAACAGGTCTGCCCGTATCCGGGCCTCGATCCGTTCACCGCCGACGACGCCAGGTTCTTCTTCGGCCGAGCCCAGGTCACCGCCGAGTTGCTCACGAGGCTGGCCGATTGGTCCCAGGACGGTGGTCCGGTCGCGCTGGTGGGGCTGTCCGGCGCCGGGAAGTCCTCGCTGCTGCGCGCGGGCTTGCTGCCCGCCGTCAAGCGCGGCGACCTCCCTCTGCCCGGGGCCGGTACCTGGCCGCAGTTCATCCTTACTCCCGGCGAACATCCGCTCGACAGCCTGGCCGGCCAGCTGGCCGGACCGACCGGGTACTCGAAAGCCGAGCTGACCGCCGAGCTGCGCGCAGACCCGACCCGCTCGGCCGACCTGATTCGTCGCGCGTTGCACCGGCAGAGCGGCGGCCAGGATGTACGGGGCGGCCGGCTGCTGGTCGTGGTGGACCAGTTCGAGGAGGTGTTCACCGCTTGCCAGGATGAGGGCGAACGGCGGCGCTTCATCAGCGCGATCTGCTCAGCCGCGGCGAGCGACGAGGCTGCCGTCAGCGCACCGGCCCTGGTCGTGCTCGGAATCCGAGCGGATTTCTACGCATCCTGTCTGGCGTATCCGGAGTTGGTCGGTGTCCTCAAGCACCGCCAGTTCCCAGTCGAGCCCATGACGCCGGAGCAGCTCCGCGAGGCGATCGAGAAACCCGCTGAAGTGGCCGGGCTGGAGCTGGAAACGGGTCTGGCCGACACGCTGCTGCGTGACCTGCGTGCCGACCGCGAGTTCGCCGGCGGCACCCTCCCGCTGCTGGCCTACGCGCTCTGGCTGACCTGGGGCTGCCGCGAGGGCCTGACCCTGACCCTCGCTGGGTACGGCGCAACCGGCGGGATCTGGGATGCGATCACCCAGCAGGCCGATCTCACCTACGACAGCCTGACCCCGGAGGCCCAACGAGCCGCCAAGCTGATGCTGCTCCGCATGGTCCGGATCAGCGAGAGCACCGAGGACACCCGTCGACGGCTCAATCTCACCGACCTGCTGGCCCAACGCCCGCCGGACGAAGCCGTCGCCGTCGCTGCCGCCCGCGACGCGCTCGCCGGCGCGCGTTTGATCACCCTTGACGGCGACAGCGCCCAGATCGCCCACGAGGCGTTGCTGCGCGCCTGGGACCGACTGCGCGGCTGGATCGACACCAGCCGCGCCGGCCTGCTGGTCCAGCAGAGGCTCCTGGACGCAGCCGAGTCCTGGGAGAGAGACGGACGCGACCCGAGTGGTCTCTATCGCGGAAGCCAACTGGAACTGGTCCGAGACCAGTTCGGCGACATCGGCCGGCATGACGGCCAACTCGGCGGGCTAGCTGCCGAGTTCTTCGCCGCCAGCGTACGAGCCGACCGGCGACGCCGCCGCTTGCGGACGGGAACGGTCGTCACGCTGATCCTTTTGCTGGTGGCGTCGCTGCTGGCGACCGGCTTCGCCGTGAAGGGCCGCAGCGACGCGCAGAGACAACAACGTTCCGCGGTCGCCGAGGCGTTGGTGCGCGACGCGGACTCCGCCCGAGCCAACGATCCGCGACTGGCTCTGCAGCTAGGTATCGCGGCCGACCGGCTGGACCACAGTCCCGCGACAACCGCGAACCTCCTCAGCAGCCTGTTCACGCCCTATGCCAGCACCTTGTCGGGACACACCGCCGCGGTGGTCGGTGCCGCGTTCGCGCCCGGCGGGCGGACGCTGGCCACCGCAAGCCAGGACGGCACCGTCATCTTGTGGGACACCAGAGCCCCCCAGCACGCCCGGATACTCGGTCGGCCGCTGCCGGGCCCCAGCTACGGGGTGTTCACAGTGGCGTTCAGCCCCGATGGGCATATCCTCGCGGCTGGCGGCTCCGACAGGGCCGGGAAGACCGTACAGATGTGGGACGTGAGTTCCCCCGGACAACCGCGTCGTCTGAGTGAGCCGTTGACTGGCCCGGCCAACGTCCACACGGTGGGCTTCGCGCCGGACGGACGCACGCTGGCGGCGGGTGCTGCGGACGGCAAAGTCTGGTTCTGGGACACCAGCGACCCCGAACACGCCCACCCGCTCGGACCGCCCCTGACACATCAGAAAGCGGACGTGTCGTCCATGGCATTCAGGGCCGATGGGCACGTGCTCGTGACCGGCAGCGCCAACGGCACCGCGGTTCTGTGGGACGTAACCGATCGCGCTCACCCCCGCCGCTTGAAGAGCCCGATCAGTCACTCGGGAGGGGTGACCGCGCTCGGCTTCACCCCGGATGGTCGTACGCTCGTCACCGGCGGCGGAGATGGAAAGGCCGACCTCTGGAACGCCAGTGATCCGAGCCACCCCAGCTGGGTGAGCCAAATCTCTGCCGGAGATGCCCCGGTGAAGGCACTGGAAGTATTCCCGCACCAAGTCGACGTTGCACTGGCCGACCATTACTCGACCGTGTGGGACACCTCGGATCCAGTCAACCCCCGCAAGACCGGTAGCACCATCGTCGGGGCGTCGAACTGGACCGGCGCAGTGGCGTTCGCCCCGCATGCCGACCTGCTCGCCACCGGGAGCGCCGACAACACGGTGATCTTGTGGGAGGGCAAGACCGACAACGGGCGCGTTCCTCTCTCCGCCCGCCTCGGAGGCAACGCCGGTGGTGTGCAGGCCATGGCACTTCGCCCGGACGGCCGTGCGGCGGCCACCGGCGGAGGGGACGGCAAGGTGACCCTTTGGGACCTGACCGATCCGAAGCATCCCAGAGGGATCACACCCAAGACCGCGCGCCATGCAAACAGGGTGTTCGGGATGGCGTTCAGCCACGACGGACGCATTCTGGCCAGCAGCAGTCTGGACCACACCGTGATCCTCTGGGACACCAGCGACCTACACCATCTCCGGAAGATCAAACAGTTCACCGCCAACAACGGCGGAGTCGACGGGCTGGCCTTCAGCCCCGCGGGGCATACCCTCGCCACCGTGGGCGGGGATGCCGCGATCACGCTCTGGGACACATCAGACCCGTCCCGTCCCCGGCAGATCGGCCGGCCGCTCACGGGCCACCGCGCAGGTGTAGACGCGGTCGCATTCAGCCCCGACGGACACACCTTGGCCACCGGGAGCTGGGACGGCACGGCCAGACTGTGGAACATCGACGACTTGACCCGGCCGCACCAGCTGGGCAAGCCACTCGCCGGCCACACCAACTGGGTCTCCTCCGTGGCCTTCAGTCCCGACGGTCACACACTGGCAACCGGCAGCCTGGACTCCAGCATCATCCTCTGGGACACCACCGACCCGGCCAAGGCACACCATCTTGGCCCGCCGCTCGTCGAACACAGCAGCTGGGTCCTCGGACTGGCCTTCGGCCCTGACGGCCACACCCTGGTGTCCGGCAGCGCCGACCAGACAGCGATCCTCTGGGACGTCACGGACCCGGTCCACCCCTACGACCTCGGCGTGGTCGGCAGCCACCACACCGACGCGGTCACGTCCGTGGCGATCAGCGCCGACGACAGGACGCTGCTGACCGCCTCCGCGGACGGCACCGTCAACCTGAACAGCCTTGCGGAGCTCAACGATGCGCGCACCCACGCCCTCGACCTCGCCTGCACCCGGGCCGCTCAGGGGCTGAACGCCGAGCAATGGGCCCGCTACGTCCCCGGTCTGAAGTACCAGCGCACCTGCTGACGGTTGCCGGTCCCTCTCTGATGAGCCACCGACCAAAGGGACTGTGGGCTGTCAACCTGCTGATCACGGCCGCCGAACTTGTGGGTGTCGATAATTACGTCCGCGCAGGTCAGCGGCCTTATGACTTTCCGCTGAGCGGATGGGATCTGAACATGTTCAACACGTAACGGCTGCGTGCTTGAACGCGTTCAATTTAACCTCGGTGTAGCGCCCGGTTGAACTGTCCGTCAGTGCGCTGACCTGTGCGGATGATTTATCGGCACCCGCAGTGCTGGCCACTCCCGCACCCGAGCGGACAGGAGCCGTCCAGTGACCGTCGAACTCGACTTCCACCTCGATGACTTCGAGCCCGCCTACGCCGACTCCGAGTACGCGGAGCAACGGATGTGGTCCGGTGACCTGACGGTCCTGGCCGAACACCACACCACCCCGAATGGATCACACCACACTTTCGCGGCCCTCCAACCGGCCGCACCGCGGTGACCTGCCACGACACCGTCCCGGACCCGCTCATGTGCCCATCAACTGATGAACTCGGGGACCTCAGCCGGTTGCGTCACCAAGCTGCGGCGGGGGGAAGGAGCGCGGTGCGAGGCCGAGGGACCCGACAAACCCCGCCACCTCCCCCGCCGTGGCGGTCCACACGCCGAGCGATTTCATCAGCTCGATGAGCTGCTCCAGAGCGCGCAGCCGGGCGGGCCGGGACAGGAAACAGTGATTGGTCAGCGAGAAGCAGCCGCCCTCCTCGGCCATCGCCCGCAATTCCAGCGACCACATCTCCAGCACCTTGGCGGGGCTCTCGATCAGCCCGGACCCGAACACCTCGGGAACATAGGCGTACTGCTCCCAGTCGTCCAAGGCCCAGTGCACCGGAATCTCCACCAGCGAACGGGCACCGGGGCGGTCGTGCTCCGCCAGAACGTACGGCACGTCACTGTCCATCAGGCTGCTGTCGTACGCGAAACCGCGGTCCAGGAGCAGTCCCGGGGTGGCGTAGGTGGTCTCCCACATCGGCGCCCGGTAGCCCGCCGGCCGGACCCCCGTGACTTTCTCCAGCGCCTCCAGCCCGCGATCCAGCATCGCCGCCTCCTGCGCAGGCGACATCCCTCGCACGGCCTCATGCAGGTATCCGTGGTGCGCGATCTCATGACCCGCGTCAGCGATCCGGCGCACCAGATCGGGATAACGCTCCGCGGTGTAGCCGGGCACGAAGAACGTCGCCCGCATCTCCTGCCGCTCCAGCAGCCGCAGGATCCCGGGCACGCCCGTGAGGGGGCCGTACGCCTGGTGCGCCATCACCGACAGGCGACCGGCGTTGGACGGGTCGGCGGTGAGCGCGACGGCCTCCGCGTCCAGGTCGAATCCGAGAACCGCGGCCCCCGGTCGCCCATCGGGCCAAGTAATCCGGTCCGCAGGGCGGGTGACATCGGCACTCCGCGGTTCAGGGACACGAGGCTCCACGCGGACGGAGGCGGCCGCCGTGGCCGGGTTCTCCTCCTGAGGTACGACGGGCGCCGGCGCGGCCACCCGGTCGGCGTCCCGCACGAAGTCCACGGCCCTCGGCTCCTCGCCGGGCCAGAACAGCACGGTGTCCGCCACCGGACCCTCCGCCACCACACGCCCCTTGGCGATGACATAACGAGGCCGCACCTGGCGGCGCAGCACATCGATGCCGTCCGCGGCGGGCAGCACCAGGAAGGAGGCGGGCCGGCCCACCGCCAGTCCATAGCCCTCGCCCAGGCCCAGCACGTCCGCCGCCCGGTCAGTGATCATCCGGTGGCATTCGGTGATCTCGGCAGGAGACGTGAGCTGCGTGGCCAGGGCACCCACCAAGGCGACCTGAACCGGGTTGCCCGTCCCCAGCGGGAACCACGGATCCATGATGTCGTCGCTGCCGAACGCCACATTCACGCCCGCGGCCAGCATCTCCTTCACCCGCGTGAGGCCGCGGCGCTTGGGGTAGGCGTCGAAGCGGCCCTGCAGGTGCAGATTGATCAGCGGATTGCAGACCAGGTGCACGCCGGAGCGCAGCAGCAGCCTTTGCAGCTTGTAGGCGTAGGCGGCGTTGTAGGACCCCATGGCGGTGGTGTGGCTGGCGGTGACCCGCTCCCGCAGGCCCGTGCGCAGCGCCTGCGTCGCCAGCACCTCCACGAAGCGCGACTGCTCGTCATCGATCTCGTCGCAGTGCACATCCACCCGCAGCCCGTGCTCGGCGGCCAGGCCGACGGCGATCTCCAGCGAACGGACGCCGTCCTCACGGGTGTCCTCGTAGTGCGGGATGGCCCCCACCACGTCCGCACCGAGCCGCACCGCCTCCGCCAGCAGCTCCGCCCCGTCCGGGAAGGAGCAGATGCCCTCCTGGGGGAAGGCGACGATCTGCAGGTCGACCACGTCGCGGACCATCTCGCGGACCTCCACCAGCGCCCGCAGTGCCACCATCGAGGGATCGGTGACGTCCACGTGGCTGCGTACGTGGAGAACGCCGTTGGCGACGTACCACCGCAGCACCTGCAGCACCCGACCGACCACGTCGTCGCGGCTGAGCATCGGCTTCCGCTCGGTCCAGCACGCGATGCCCTCCCAGAGCGTGCCGCTCTCGTTCCAGCGGGGCTCGCCCGCCGTCAGCACGGCGTCGAGGTGGACATGGGGTTCGACGTAGGGCGGGCTGATCAGACCTCCCGAGGCGTCCAGCACCCTGGCCCCTTGCGGCGCCGGAATTCGGCCGGCCCTGTCGACGGCGGCGATCCTGCCGCCGGTCACCAGGAGGTCGACCGGATCGGGCCGCCCTGGGAGCCGGCCGTTGCGTACGAGGAGATCCATCAGGCAACCCCCGCTTCGGGGAGCGCCCTCACCGACCGCGCGCCCAGAGCGTAGTAGACAGCACCCGCGGCGACCGCACCGGCCAGCCACGACAGGTCGACCCCGCCCAGCGCCCGCGCGCCGGGACCCTGCAGCACCGCCGGCACGCCGTACGAGAAGATCCATGTCGCGACGAGACCCGCCGCGAAGGCGACCACGGCCGGCCAGCGCACGTCCGGGATGCGGCCGCTACCGGGCGCCTCGAAGAGAGCGTCCACGTCGATGCGGCCCCGGGCGAACCCCCAGTAGTGGATGAGCATGACCGCTGCCCAGGGTGCCACCCAGGTGACCATCCCCGCCAGCCAGGCGTCCAGGGTGTTCGCGAAGTTCTGCTGGTAGATCAGGAACACCGTGAAGACCGCGGCCAGCACACCCACCCCGTAGGTGAGCTTGCGGCGGTCGACCTTCCAGTCCAGGGTCTGGGCACACAGGCCGCAGGAGTACATGTTGAGGATGTTGGTCGCCACCGGTCCGTGGAGGACCAGCAGGATCAGCGGCACGGCGAGCGCGCCGAAGGCGCCCACCACCAGTTCCCCGGGGTCGGTCTTCTGGCTCACCGTGGCCAGGGTCGCACCCAGCACGCCGAGCCATACGACCGGGATGAACTGGCCCAGCACGGACGCCCAGAACAGCTTTTTGGACGATGTCGTACGCGGGACGAAGCGGGAGTAGTCCGAGGCGTAGGCGAACCAGGTGACGCCCCAGCCCACACCGATAGCCGTCATCACGGTGCTCATCGCCGACAGTCGTGCGCTGCCCGTGAGGTGCGAACCGGCCCAGTTCCAGTGCACGCCGGTCTTGGTCCAGGCGATCACGGACATGGCAAGGACGACGACCAGGGTGACCGGCACCGTCCAGCGCTCGAACGCGGCGATCATCCGGAACCCGAACGCCGCGATGACGACCTGCGCCGCCATCACCACCAAAGCCACGACGATCTTCAGTCCGGTCCCGCCGGAGAAGCCCAGCTTGGCGCAGAGCGCGACCACCAGATCGAGGATGATCCAGGTGTTGATCGCACACCATCCGACGGCGATCAGACCCTGGATCGCCGCCGGCAGGTACGCCCCCCGCCGGCCGAACGCGGCACGGGAGAGCACCATCTGGCTCACACCTGTCCGCTGCCCCATGAGCACGAAGAACCCGAAGACGGCCATGCCGATGGCGTTGCCCAGGACAAGGACCAGGATCGTGTCCGCGAGGCTCAGGCCCAGCCCGATACCGAGGGCGCCCAGCACCCAGTTGATCGGGGCCAGATTGGCACCTGCCCAGATCCAGAACTGATGGGCGACCGTCGAGGTCCGCGCCTCGTCCGGCACGGGGAGCAACTGGTGCTCGACGGACTCTGCAGCGTCGACCGCCTGCGGAGAGGCGGTCCCGATTGGTGTGTTCATGTGTCCTCGGCCTGAATGAGTGCTGGGGGCATGTTTCGAAGGCCCGCCGTCCCAGGCCTGCCATGGGGGCCTGTCATGCGTTTCCTTTTGTGGTGCGAGTGTGGTGCGAGCCGACACGCGACCGGGTGAGGGGATGAGCCGGCGGCCCCGCTCAACCAGGGTCCGCTTCCGCCGACGGATCGGTTCAACGGTTCCGGCCGGATCGACGCCGACGGCACTTGAGCCGGGCAGACGTGTTGAGCGGTGCTTGCTCCTGACCGACCACCTTGTCAAGCCGGGGCGCGGAACCCTCTTGACGGACAAGATCAGACGACGAGAAGACATGAGGTGGTATGTCCGTTGGAGTCTCACGCGTCGGTCGCGCCAGCCTGTCGCCTGACCGAAATTATTTACCCGATGTTTCTTCCATGTGACGCGTCGGTCGCGTTGCAGTTACACGTGGTCTCGGTGGGCGGCGAAGAAGAAGCCGGGGGTGCTTGAGTACTGCCACCCTCGGCCGTGAGGCACGTCCTCACAGGGCCTTCAGCGCCAGCCACAGCGTGGCCAGATCACCGGTGTCGGCGACCTGCTTCCCGGTGAGCTGCTCGACACGCCGGACGCGGTACCTCACGGTCTGCCGGTGGACGTGCAGGGCCTCGGCGGTTCGCTGCCAGGACCTGCCGTTGTCGAGGAATCCCCGCAGCGTGGTGAGGAGCTCGCCGGCCTGCTCGGCCGGCAGTTCGAGGACCGGGCGCAGGACGCGATCGACGAGTGCCCGCGCCTCGGCGGGACTGCGGGGGCCGAGCAGCGGATTGGTGTCGCCGTACCCCAGCAGTGGAACACCCTGCTCCGTTGCCTGGTCGAGTGCCCAGGTGGCCTCCCGCGCGGCGTCGATGACGCGGTCGGGGCGGACGATCGGCTCGCTCATGCCTGCCCGGCCGCCCTCTCCCAGAGCCCGAACGAGCACCTCCACGGCGGCATGGTCGGGCAGGACGGTGAGGGCCGCGTCGCCACGGTGCACGGTGACGTGGCGGATGGAGGAGCGCCACAGTGTGAGATACGCGGAGGCGAGCAGGTCGGGCTGGGCGTCGTTGCGTGCCGCTACACATACCGCTTGGGGTAGTTCCAGGCCGAAGTCCTGGAGCTGGCGCTGGGCCGCGGCCGGTGCCAGCTGTGCGTCGAGGATCTGGAACAGGAGTTCTGAGCCTCTCCTGCGGTCGTGCTCGATCGTCAAACGGGCCTGGGACAGCGCGAGGGCACAAACGGTGGCGGCGTGCTGCAGCAGGAGCGCGTCCAGCTGCTCGGCCGGCTCGGGCAGTGCGACGAGGACCGCGTCCGGATGCGTGGGCACGTCGACCAGGAGTACGCGGCGGTCCCTGCCGAGATGGACCGCAATGACGCCCGCGTGCAGCTGTCCGTCCCTCGCGGTCACGGCGGTGCGGATCTTGGCGGGGAGCGGGGTGACGTCGGGGTACCAGTCGTCGCCGGTGGCCCGGTCGCACACGCGCACCGTGCAGCCGAGTTCGCGGGACAGGGCGCGGGTGAGCGTGCTGAGCCCGGAGCTGTGCGCGGAGATCAGCTGCAGGGCGTGGTAGATCCGTTCCGTCCGGATCAGCCGCTGGGACTGTTCCAGCAAGGTGGCCTCGGCGACCGCGCGGGAGATCGCGACGAACGGCATCGGGTACGAGATCCACAGCACCGGGAGACCGAGTTCTTCGCTCGTCCGCGCAAGCCGTTTGGTCAGCGGCGGGGCGTACATCTGCTCGCCGATGGCCAGGGCCGCGGCGCCGTGCGCCGCCAGCTGCCGGATGAGCTCTTCCTGACCGGCGGCACTGCGGGGAATCGGCATGCCGTTGGTCATCAAGAGCTCGCCGCCGGCCACCCAGCGCCAGGGCTCGGGCAGGTCGGTGGTGTGCGTCCACGAGATGGGCCGGTCCAGCGCGCCGGCCCCGGAGTGCAGGCTCAGACGCAGGTGCGTCATCTCCAGCAGCTCGCCCACGGTGATCGGCATGCCGCCACCGTACGACGGCTGTGAGCATCTGCATACCGGCGTTGTGCGAATGGACAAACCGAGGCGGGAACTTTGAGCGCCAGGTGTCTGGAGCGCGCGGCCGGCACAGGCGTAGACCGGCAGCGGGCACCTCCGCACGGCGCCATCGACAGCCTAGGAATCTTCCATGACTGCCTCATCGCACCTCATCGACGACGCGCCCCTGACGCGCTTCCACAAGAAACTGACCGCCTATTCCTCGGGCGGGCCCTTCATCGACGGCTACGCGCTCGCGATCATCGGTGTCGCCTTCACGACGCTCAGCCCGGCCCTCGGCATGACCGCCGGCGACGAGGGCCTGGTCGCGGCTGCCAGCCTGGTCGGCATCTTCTTCGGCGGAGCGGTCTTCGGTTACGTCACCGACAGGATCGGCCGGCACGTCATGTACATCGCCGATCTCGCGGCGCTTGCCCTGTTCTCCGTCCTGTCCGCCTTCGCGAGCGAGGTGTGGCAGCTCGTCCTCCTGCGCTTCCTGCTCGGTGCGGCGATCGGTGCGGACTACCCGATCGCCACGTCCATGCTGACGGAGTATCTCCCACGGCGTCACCGGGGCCGGATGCTCGGGGCCACGTTCGTGGTCTGGGCGCTGGGTGCCGCCGCGGCGTACGTCGTGGGCGCGAGCCTGGAGGGGCTCGGCGGGAACGCCTGGCGGTTCATGCTCGCCAGCCCGGCCCTGTTCGCCGTGGTGACGCTCTTCCTGCGCCTCGGGACTCCGGAGTCGCCACGCTGGCTGCTGAGCAAGGGGCGCGTGGAGCAGGCGGACAGGTCGATCAAGAAGGTCTTCGGCTCCCAGTACGGGGTGGCGGACCTGACGCCGGAACCGGCACTCCCCGAGGCGGGCTTCGCCACGGTGTTCCGCACGCCGTATCTCAAGCGCACCCTGTTCGTGGGCATCTTCTGGACGGCCCAGGTCATTCCGCTGTTCGCGCTCTACTCCTTCGCCCCCGACCTGCTGGCGGGCATGGGCATCACCGGCAACACCGCCGAGATCTTCCTCGCCGTGCTGTTCGTCATCGGCGGCGTTCCCGGGCTGTGGCTGGTGGAGCGGCTGGGCCGCCGGACGCTGCTGCTGTGGTCCTTCGCCGTCATCGCCGTCGCCCTGGCCATTCCCGGCCTGGTCCCGGGACTGCCGAACTGGGTGTCCTTCCTCGCGGTCTGCGTCTTCGCGCTCGCCTCCGGCGGCTCCAGCTTCCTGGAGGTCGTCTATCCCAACGAGCTGTTCCCCACCGAGATCCGCGGCACTGCCGTCGGCGTGGGGACCGCCACGTCGCGTATCGGGGCGGCGGCCGGCACCTATCTGATGCCGTTCGCCCTGGCCAAGGGCCAGAGCCTGGCCCTGCTCGTGGGCGCGGTCGTCTCGGTGGCCGGATTGCTGGCCACGCTGGCCTGGGCCGCCGAGACGAAGGGCCGCTCGCTCGGCGAGACGGCCGCGTACCCGGAGAGCCCGGCCGGCGACGCCGCCCCGTCCTCCACCGCCACCGCCACGCACTGACTGGAGAGCTTGATGCACGACGACAACCGGCCCGCGCCGATCGGCGCCCTGAACGGCACCGAGGTCCCGCGCTTCGCCGGCCTGGGCACCTTCGCCCGCATCCCCGACATCGGCTCGGTCGGCGACTACGACATCGCCATCATCGGCGTACCCTTCGACGGAGGCACCTCCTACCGGCCCGGCGCCCGCTTCGGCCCCATGGGCGTACGCCAGGCATCACGGCACCTGCGCCCGAAATTCCATGTCGACCTCGACACCGCGCCGCTGGAGGCGGTCCAGGTCGTCGACGCGGGGGATGTTCCCTGTACACCGTTCAGCATCGATGAAGCCGTCACTCAGATCGAGGCCTACGCGCGCGACGTCGCGGGGCAGTCCGGCCGGCGGTTGCTGAGCATCGGCGGTGACCACACCATCGCACTGCCCCTGCTGCGCGCGGCCAAGGCCCAGCACGGCCCGGTCGCGCTGGTCCACTTCGACGCGCACCTGGACACCTGGGACACCTACTTCAACGCTCCCATCACGCATGGGACGGTCTTCCGCCGGGCCTTCGAGGAAGGACTGCTCGCCGAGGAGAAGTCCATCCACCTCGGCATCCGGGGGCCCATCTACGACCGGATGGACCTGGTGAACGACAAGGCGTTCGGCTTCCGGGCGATCCGCGCGGGGGACCTCGACGTGATCGGCATCGACGGAGCGGTCGACGCCGTACGCCGGCGCGTGGGCGAGACACCGGTCTACATCTCCGTCGACATCGACGTCCTCGACCCCGCGTTCGCACCAGGCACCGGAACACCGGAAATGGGCGGCCTGAACAGCCGCGAACTGCTACGCCTCCTCCGCAGCCTCGACGGACTGAACATCATCGGCGCTGACGTGGTCGAAGTCGCCCCGGCCTACGACCACGCGGAGATCACCTGCGTCGCGGCCGCGACCGTGGCCTTTGACCTCGTCACTCTCATGACGAAGAACCACAAAAGCGGCTGAACGATGGCGAGGGCGGGCCGGCTCGCATGGCGGCGAGCCGGTTCCCGCCCAATGCGTACGAGCGGACCGTCAGTTGGCGCCGACGACCTTGAAGTCCTTGTTGACGAAGATGTGGTGGGGCCAGTTGACGCCGATGTAGTGGACCTCGTACTCGCCGCTGCTCAACCGCACCACACGGTCGACGACGCCTCCGGGGTAGGCGGCCAGCGCGGCTTCCGTCGCCTTGTTCGCCGTCGCTCCGCTGACGATCGTCCCCGAGCCCTCGGTGTAGTTCGCCGGGACCTGGCCGATCTGCTTCGCCTTGCTCGGCGTACCACGCTCGAAGGGGACCACCTCTGCCGCGGTGGAACTCGTGGCACCGCCGGCCGGTTGCACCACGACCTGCGTGGCCGTGATGGTCGTTCCGTTGACCGTGCCAAGTACGAGCACCGGTACGCCCGTTGTCACGTCACTCGCCGAGGCCGAGCCCGTCCCCTTCTGGAACGTCGTGGAGGACGACTCGTTGATGGTCACCTTCTGACCCGCCGAGGTCGACAGTGTGAAGCCCGACGTGGACACGCTGGTGACTGTGCCAGTGGATCCGCCTGCGGCCGGGCCGGATCGCGCGTTGGATCCGCCGCCGGCGGCTCCGGAACGGCCGGGGAAGCCGCTGGGGGGCGCGCTCTGCCCCGCTGTCGCGGAGGGGGACGTGGCTGTCGCCGTGGAGGAGCAGCCGGCGAGCCCGAGCACCGCACACAGCAGCGCCGCGGCCGCGATCGATGCCCTCTTCTTGTGCGCCCGAGAACTTCGGACCTTTGACGGGCGTGCCCGGCGGGCAGCGGTCACGGAGGCCGACTGGTCCGGGTATGTCTCTGGCTGCGAAGGCGGCACATCGCCGGCGGCCGAACTCGCGGCAGCCGACGGCCCTGACGTCGCCGCCAGAACGGGGCGAGCGGAAAGGGCCTTGCGCGGGCTTGTCGAGTCCTGATCATTCATGATGGCGCTCCATTTACTCAGGCATTCCACGCAAGTGTGTCCATCGCCCATGTGAGCACCCTGTGGCGCCGGCCTTAGCTTGCTGTGCGAGCGCGGTGGAACGGTGTCGGGTCTTGTCGGGATGTGGCCGCAAGCCCCCACACTCGGCCTGCCGCTGGCCGATCGCCTGACGCTGCGCGATCTTGGTGGCTAATCCCAATTCACCTGCGGTGAGCCGGAGTTGATCGCGGTCTGTGTCGCCGGCCAGATAGTCGTCGGCCCGGAGCAGATCGTCGCCGTGGTCTTGGTGGTCGTGCATGATCGCTGTCCCTTCGAGCGGGCGTTGATGGGGGAGGGGCCGGCGGATGCCGTCGCTGCCATCGCAGGAGCGAACCGTCGGCCCCGAATAGAGACGGACGCTCTGTCGGTGATTACTGAATGTGCGATCCAGAACCACATTGGCAACGACCCGAAGCTCACCTCCGTTCGGCCGATACGTGGGCCCGTACGGGGCCGCTCGCCACATCTCTGGGGTGAGCGGGCACGAGCTGCCGTAGGTGGAGAACCGACACTTCTCCACCGTGTTGCTGAACGAGGCCATCGCCGACCTGGTCAACCCTCATGGCCGGTTGGACATCTCGCAGGCGTGCGGCGACGAAACTCCGGTGGCCGCGGACGGCACACAATGCGTCCTTGCGAGATTCAGCTGATGGGCGCTGGGGATGCTCGCCGGGTCCCTGCCCTGCGACTCTGCTGCTCAATTGGACTGCTGACTCACCGAGTTTGAGTGACCTGCTCCACGCCGAGGCCAACCGCGTTGTTAGCGTTACCCCTTGAGCGAGGGGGCGGAGACCATAAATGAGATCGACTACGTTTCGCATCGGCGGGGACCTGAGCGTACGGAGGCTCGGATTCGGAGCCATGCGCCTGCCGACCGAGCCGGGCCCTGCCCGCGAGACCTCCCTCCAGGTCGCCCGGCGGGCCGTCGAGCTGGGTACCACTCTGATCGACACCGCTCACATGTACGGCTGGGGAGCCAACGAGGAACTCCTCGCCGAGGCCCTGTACCCCTACGCGGACGGGCTGCTCATCACTACCAAGGTCGGCATCGCGCGATCGGTTCTCTCAGACGAGTGGAGGCTCGACGGGCGGCCGGATGCCCTCCGCGGTCAGGTCGAACACGCCCTCCGTCGGCTTCGTGTCGAGCGGATCGAGCTGCTTCAGCTGCACCGCATCGATCCTGAGGTGCCCCTCGCCGGCCAGCTCGGGGCACTGTGGGAGCTCCAGACAGAGGGCAAGGTCGGCCAGATTGGGCTGTCTGAGGTCACCGTCGCCGAACTCGACCAGGCGCGGGAGATCATCGACGTCGCGAGCGTACAGAACCGCTACAGCCTGCTCGACCGTGAGCACGAGCCCGTGCTCGCGGCCTGCGAGGCGGCGGGGATCGCGTTCCTGCCATGGCGGCCGGTCGCCGGAGCGGCGTCAGGCGCGACGGCTGAGATCGCCGCCGTAGCGGCCGAACTTGACGCCACCCCTGCGCAGGTCTCGCTCGCGTGGCTCCTCGATCATTCGCCCGTCATCCTCCCGATCCCGGGCACAGCCCGGATCGACCACCTGGAGGAGAACCTCGCCGCGGCAGACCTCCACCTGACATCGGCTCACCTGGACCACCTCGACCGGCTGGCTGAACCGGCATAGGCCGGGCAAGATCGTCGCCCAGCACGCGCGCTGCTGGGGCCGCCACCAGACCATCACAGACCCCGAACACGCCGCCACCGGCGTTGTAATGTGCCAGGAAGTACACCGTCGGCAGGCCGCCGCGGCCGGCTCTGCTCCGCTGGTCGAGGTCGAACAGCGCGAGCTCGGCTCCTACGACCGTCTGTTCACCGTCATCGACGGCGGCAACAACCAGGAGGCCGGCTGATGCCCCGCACCGCCATAGCCACCCGGGACAACGAACCGCCTGCTGCGGTGTCCGGGCCGACGCCGTGGACGTCGAGCAGGCCCGGAGTTCTCGCTTTGATCGCTTCTGCTATCCGCTTGTTGAGGTCGAATCGGTCCGGTTCGGTGATCGGTTCGGGGAGCGGCCGCATGGGTGCCGCGCTGTGCAGGGTGCGGTGAGGCCGATGCTGCTTGTAGGTCGACTCGAACTCGCCGAGCGTGTGGAGCAGGTGGGCCTGGTCCCAGATCAAGGTGCGGTCGAGGAGCTCGTGGCGGCAGGTCTGCACCCAGCGCTCCATGATCGAGTTCATGCGGGGCACGCGGATGCCGGTGGTGACGACCTCGATGCCCTCAGCCTCAAAGACGGCATCGAACGCGCGGGTGAACTTGCTGTCGCGGTCCCTGATCAGGTATCGGACGGTGACGCTGGCATCCTGGAGGTCCATGACCAAGTTCCTTGCGGCCTGGGTGACCCAGTCCGCGGTGGGGTGGGCGGTCGCGCCGAGGATGCGGATGCGGCGGTTGGCGTGCTCGATGACGGCGAAGACATAAAGAGTCGCGCCGTTCAGGGGAGTGACGGTGAAGAAGTCGCAGGCCAGAATCGCGTGCGCCTGGCCGCGTAAGAACGCGGCCCAGGCCTGACGGTCACGTTCGGGCGCCGGCTCGATCCCGTGAGCTCGCAGGATCTCCCAGACCGTGGAGGGTGCCACCTTGATGCCGAGCACGGCGAGTGCCCCGTGGATGCGCCGATACCCACAGGAGTTGTTCTCGCGGGCCAAGCGCAGGACAAGGACCTGGATAGAGTGACGGGTCGGCGGCCTGCCAGACCGCCTGCGACGAGAGGCAACCCCGTGGCGACGGCGCATGAGGTCACGGTGACACCTCAAGACCGTCTCCGGCGAGACGATCAGATGCAACTGCCGCAGCTTCGGCCTGGGGAGCCGGTGGAGGAGCGCGGCCAGGAAAGCGCGGTCCGCCGGGGTGACGCGCGGCCTGTCGATCTGCCTCTGTAGGACAGCTAACTGGTGGCGCAGCGTCAATATCTCGATGTCCTTGTCCACATCGCTCATCGGCAGCAGCCGTATGAAGGCGAACACCCTCGACACGGCGAGGTAGGGCAGTCGCAACAGCACGATCCACCAACCTGACACGCCCATCCGGCGATCACTGGCCGTTCGCGACAATCTGCAGGCCACAGACCATGGATGGGGACTTCGGCACCCGCAGGGGACGGTGGACCGGACCGCGCGGGGTCGCGTTATCGCGGCAGGGCCTGGCTCCCGGGCGGGGGAGCCTCGCCAGGACGGTCGGCATGGTAACGACCGAGACCTCCCCGGTCAGGAGACGGTGCACAGGACAGCGCCCGGCCACTGCCAGCAGTTGCTTGATGTGGGCAGGCTCCAGATCGCCGGTCAACCTGACGTCCTTGACGATCTGCCCGTGCGGATCGAACTTCGCCGGGCCGCCGCTGCCTGACGCCGACCGGCCGTCGATCGGGGGCGATCGCGCACTGGACCGCGAAGAGCAGTCAGGGACCGATGGAGCCTGAAGAGGAGCTTCATCATTCCCTTGTGAATGGTGGGAATGCGGTGCTGCCATAGCCCGGGGGGTGTGCTGAGGTGGCAGCGTCAGCCGAGAGCCACGGCTGTTCCACCGTTGGAAGGACCCGCACTGTGGCACGCTTACTGACTCGACGTCATCTCATCGGCACCGTTGCGGCGCTCGGCGGCGCAGCCCTGGCGGGGCCGTTTGATTCCGTCGCGCAGGCTGCCACCGTCGTATCCTGGCCTGACACGATCGCCACTCCGCCGGGCTTCCAGCCCGAGGGGATCACCATCGGTCCCCGGGCCGTGGCCTACACGGGCTCGCTGATCGACGGCTCGGTCTACGGGACCGAACTGGCCACGGGACGTGGGCGGATCATCAGGGAGGGACAGGGGCCGATGTCAGTCGGTCTCAAGGTCGATCCGTACGGCAGACTGCTCATCGCCGGAGGCGACAGCGGCGAGGTCCGCGTAGTCGACCGGCGCGACGGGCGTCTGCTGGCATCCTGGCGGGCGGAAACCGGCACCACGTTCGTGAACGACGTCGTGGTGGGCTGTGGCGGAGCATGGTTCACCGACTCGTTCAACGATGTCCTGTACCACCTGCCGCTGCACACGCCCCTGCCGAGCACCTCCCCTCTGCGCAGGCTGCCGCTCGGCGGCGCCTGGGCGTCCACGCCGCCCGGCGGAGAGTACTGGGGCGCCAATGGCATCGCCCTGACGCCGGACCGCAGGGCGTTGCTGGTCGTGAACGACAACGTGTCCATTCTGTACCGTGTCGACCCGCGCACCGGGCAGGCCACCGGGACCGCCCTTGACGGCGGGGCGGTCAGCAATGGCGACGGCCTGGTCCTCCATGGCCGCACTCTGTACGTCGTACGCAACTGGGCATACGCCATTGATGTGTTCAGGCTCAATGACGACGGCACTCGCGGGACTTTCGTCAAGCGCATCACCGACGCCCGCTTCGACGAGCCCACCACCGCGGCCGTCCACAACGGCCGCCTCTACGTCGTCAACGCCCGGTTCGACGCGGACTGGTCGGACCCGACGACATCGTCGACCATCGTCAGCGTGCCTTTGTAGGGCTGCCAGGGGAAGGGCGCCCTCATCCGGCTCCAGCTCGAACTCGTCGTGCAGCATCGTCCTCAACAGCGGTCAGGGCTCGCAGTCGGCTGGCGCGTCATGGTCCACTCGTACCCTCCACGACCGGCTGGTCGAGCGCACGCCGACGGCTTCCGCACGTCCGGGTCGGCCTCTGGGACCAGCCGGTCGCCCGTGGACTCCAGCTTGATCAACTCGGTGAGCACCCTGGAGGCGTCGCCTTGACCCCGTTGAGCCCCGCCCGACGACCCAGGTGACCTCACGCTCGGACGGCGATCCCAACACGCGGCTCGGCGGACCGGTCGCCGACTGACCTGGTTACGGTCACAGGAGCTGCCTCGGACGCGGTCACAGCCCGGCGTGCCAGTCCCGCTCCAGATCGCCTGTGTCGAATACGCTGCGAAGACGTCCAACCTGGCGTTCTTGATAACGCGTACGCACAAGGGAATGCCGCCCGGTGGCGGCTCTTCACGTCGGCCCCGATGGCGCAGTTGCCGGATGTAGGAAGGGGTGTGGCATGAGGCCCCCAGGCGTGCACCTACGGGAGATCACCGACGACAACCGGGATGCCGTTCGTGCCCTCCGCGTCCGACGTGACCAGAAGCAGTTCGTCGCCTCCGTGTCCAAGTCGCTCAAGGAGGCGGCAAAGACGCCGGAGGCCAATCCCTGGTACCGCGCCGTGTACCGTGGCGACGAGCCAGTCGGCTTCGTGATGCTGTCGTGGAAACCGCCGGGTGGTCCTTTCAAAGGGCGGCACTTCCTCTGGCGCTTTCTGGTCGACAAGCGGTACCAGAGGCGAGGGATCGGCCGAGAGGCGCTCACGCAGATCGCCGCCCTGGTTCGCGCGGATGGCGTCACCGAGCTGCTGACCAGCTACGAGCCCGGCGACGGCGAACCGTGGCCCTTCTACCAGAAGTTCGGGTTCGAGCCCACCGGGGAGATCGACGACGGCGAGATCGTTCTGCGGCTCACCTTCCCCGCTCGGTGAGCTCATGCGGGAAGCCGCGGACTGTTTTGACCTCCGGTGGTCACATGACGAAGAAGCTGGTGGGCACCTGGAAGTTTGCGTCCGAGCTGCACGATCCACGCCGCGGTGGGGTGCGCGGTGGCGCCGAGGATTCGGACGCGCCGGGCGGCGTGCTCGATGACGCGAAGACGTACAGGCGCGCGCCGGTCAGGGTGCGGGCTTCGAAGAGGTCGCAGGCGAGCAGGGCCTCGGCCTGGCCGCGCAGGAACTCGGCCCAGGGATCCCCGACTCATGGCAGCGATTCGACGGCTCGACCGCCGAGTTCATCCACCGCATGCTCACCGACCCGCACCACCCCTTCTCGATGGCCCGTTACTTCGACGTCCACTGGTTCCAGAGCTACGAGAGCCTCGAAGCGGACGGCGACTGAGCACCCCGGCAGCCTGCATATCAGGGGTGCCCGACCGGGCCGTCGCGCAGAGACCTGGGCGTCGGAGGGGCCGCCCACGGCGCTGACCAGGGGTGGAGCGCCGGGGAGTCGAGAGCCTCGTCCGCACGGGCGGCGGGATGACGAGCGTACACGCGGCACAAAGGGCGAGGCGGGGGTGGTCCGCGTGGGCGCGCCGCCGAACCCGGCAGTGCATGGCGCAGGGTTTTGGTCAGCGGGAGGGCAAGGCCCCGCTGTCGGTGCCGAGGCTCGCGCGGTCGGCTGCCGCGCGACCGCTCGTCCAGCCTTCCCAGTCGCTGATGCCCGAGGACCGGGAGTAGGAGATCTGAGGGAAGATCCGTTCGGTCTCCTCCTCGACCGCCCGGTGGCGGGCGGCGAGGACGGGCAGCACCCCGGGCGCACCCGCACCCGCCCGCGCCGACGCTCCCGGGACACCCGACGCGGCCACCGCCGCGTCAGTGGCCTGTGCGGTCGCCTCGGTGAGCCGCTCGCCGATCCTGGTCGCGTACGAGGTCAAAAACGACTGACGGAAGGACCGGGTACGACTGCCACCGCCCACATGCGTGCGTCCGCCCTCGGCCTGGAGGGCCGCGGCCACCTGGACCAGCAGCGAGGTGTACAGCAGCTCCACCGAGTCCAGGTCCGCCTCGAAGCCGATGACCGTGGCGAAGCCGAGGTTCTTCGACCACACCGAGCGGCAGCGATTGGCTTGGGCCACCACCTCGAGCAGGATCGCCTTGGGCTGTTCGTACGGGTTCTCCACCCCCACCCGGATACCGGCCGGGGTGTCCCGGCGTCCGCCGCGCGCGGCCAACAGGGCCTCGCTGATGCTGTGCTCGGACATCAGCTGCTGGGCCTTGGCGGTGAGCGCCTCGGCCTCCTCGGGGAACTCGGTCGACTCGGCCTTCGTCAGAAGGGCGCGGATACGTCCCAGCATCCGCGCCGCCTCAGGAGACGCGGGCCGGGCCGCCGCAGCGGTCGAGGAGGCGTTCGGCGGCGGGCACAGAAGCTCGAGAGCAGGCAGCCAGGACAGCAGCCGAAGCAGCTCCATCAGGCAGCGCGCGACACGGAGATGGTCCGCCTTCTCACGAAGGGCCGCGCCGGGCAGCCACTGTTCGTCGGACTCCCACCACACGCGCGCCTCGAGCTCGTTCAGCTGCGCCGCCCAACGGTGGTCAAGCCCCCGGGCCGCGTACCGCCGCGCCTCGGCGGCGATCAGGTCCACCGCAAGGCGGCCATGACGGGGCTTCAGCTCCTTGCGTACGGCCCGTACGACGTCAGCCGGCTGCCAGCCGGCGCGCCACAGCGCACCGAAGAGCCGGTCGGTCATCGCGAGCACGGCCCGGCTGAGAGCCGGCCTGCGCCGCTCGGAGGAGGCTAGCCAGGACGCGGCGGCGGCGATCTCCCGCTCGGCGTGTTCCTCGGGCACCTCGATCAGCTCGTGGACCGCCCGCTCCAGCTCATCGGCGAGTGAGGGCGCGCGCGGCGGCGGCACAAATGCGAACGGCCCGTCCTGCGCACCGCCGTTGAAGGTGCCGCCGAATCCGAAGGCCGCCCCGGAGCGCGTCGACTGCCGCCGCTCCTGCCCCTGTGCCTGCTGGCGGCGCTGCTTCTGCTTTGCCTTGCGCCGTTCCTGGTTGCGCTTGCCCATCGGTGCTGTCACCTTCCTGCCCGCGCCGTGTGGTCCCTCCAGTCTGGCAGGCGGGCGCACCACGACGACCGCCGGCGGCCCGGGCACGGCCTTCTCTGTCACAGAGCCGCGAGAGACTCCAGGTAACCCGTCCTGTCTGAGGCTGCCGCCAGGTACACGCCTGACGGTTCGGTTCCGGGAACGGGGCCCGGCCGCTGCCCGCAGGTCATCCTCGCTGAAACCCACAGCGTTCATTCAAGCCGACCGGCGACGCCGAACGTGAGCAGAGGGCATGGCCGTTCCGGCCGGTTGGCATGCTCGATGACCGCGAAGCCATACAGCGTCGCGCCGTTCAAGGTGGTGGCGGTGAAGAAGTCGCAGGCCAGGATCGCGTGGGCCTGGCTGCGCAGGAACGCGGCCCAGGTCTGACGGTCACGTTCGGGCGCCGGCTCGATCCCGTGCTGCTTCAGGATCTCCCACACGCTGGAGGGTGCGACCTTGACACCGAGGACCGAGAGTTCGCCGTGGATCCTTCTGTAGCCCCACCCACTGTTCTCGCGGGCCAGTCGCAGGACGAGAGCCCGGATGCTGCTGGGGGCACCTCCCGGCCGAAGGCTGGGGGAGGGTCGGTTGACGGCCGACCCGCCTGTGGCGGGAGGCGTCGGCGTGGCGGCGGCGCATGAGGTCCCGGTGCCACCTCAGAACCGTGTCCGGGGAGACGATCAGGTGCAGCTGCCGCAGCTTGGGCCTCGGGAGCCGGTGGAGGAGCGCGGCCAGGAAAGCGCGATCCGCCGAGGAGACGCGTGACCTGTCGATCTGCCGCTGCAGGACGGCCAGCTGGTGCTGCAACGTCAATATCTCGATGTCCTTGTCAACGTCGCTCATCGGCAGCAACCGTATGAGGGAGAACACGCTCGACACGGCGAGGTAGGGCAGTCGCAGCAGCACGGTCGATCAGCCTGACACGCCTGTTCGCTGATGACGGCCGTTCCCGAGAACCTGCAGCTCACAGGCCATGGATGGGGTTTTCGGCACCCGCACATTATGGAGCGGTACGAGCCCGTCGAGCACCCATATTTGCCTATCAGGCAATCTTTTTGCCTGAGGGGAAATATACGGGGTTCAATCGAGACATGAACGTGACGTCGACAGCCGGGTTTCCTCAGGGGATGCGGCTGTACAGCGTCGCATCCGCACCTCACGTACAAGCCCCAGGCGATCGGCACCCCGGCCCACGGCGCAGGACCGTGCCCTGCACGATGTCGCTGCCGCTGACTCAACATTGCCGCGCCCGGCCGCGAGCCTTTGAAGGGATTGTTCACTATGAGCCGTACGCAGGTTCTTGTCGACGCTGACTGGGTGGAAGCGCACCTGGACGATCCCGGCGTTGTCGTGGTGGAGGTGGACGAGGACACCGCTGCCTACGATGTCAATCACGTTGCCGGTGCGGTGCGTATCGACTGGCGCAGTGAGCTGCAGGATCCTGTCCGTCGTGACTTTGTCGACGGGGTCGGCTTCGAGGCGCTGCTGTCGGGGAAGGGCATTGCCAACGACGACACCGTCGTGCTGTATGGCGGTAACAACAACTGGTTCGCCGCGTTTGCCTATTGGTACTTCAAGGTCTACGGCCACCAGGATGTGAGGCTGCTGGACGGTGGCCGTAAGAAGTGGGAGCTGGATGGCCGCCCGCTGGTCACTGAGGTGCCGGATCGTCCGGCGACCCGGTATGTGGCGGCGTCGGCGGATGACTCTCTGCGTGCTCTGCGTGATGAGGTGCTGGCGTCGATCGGCACCCGCAATCTGGTGGATGTGCGGTCACCGGAGGAGTTCTCCGGTGCGTTGAGCGCGCCGGCGCATCTGTTGCAGGAGGCGGCCATGCAGCGGGGGCACATTCCCACGGCGGTGAATGTCCCGTGGTCGAAGGCGGCCAATGACGACGGCACGTTCAAGTCCGATGAGGAGCTTGCCGCGTTGTATGCGGACGTCGATGCGGGCCGGGACACCATTGTGTACTGCCGTATCGGTGAGCGCAGTGCGCATACGTGGTTCGTGCTGCACGAACTCCTCGGCTATGACCGTGTGAAGAACTATGACGGCTCCTGGGCGGAGTACGGATCCCTGGTCGGTGTCCCCATCACCCTGCCCCACGCCGTCTGACACCCCATCCCGATTCCGGTGGCGGAAGCAGGGACCGACGCCCCTCGCTTCCTGCTTCCGCCACCGATGCCCCAAGACGGTGCTCCGGGCCGAGATCCCAAGGAGTAGTACACATGGCCAACCAGCAGTCGCCTCTGCCAGCAGATCTACTGACACCGTCGACCGCCCGCACCCTGGACCTGGCTCCCGTTCGCTCGTGCCGTGGGCACTCTTCGTGTACATGCCAGGAAGAGCCGGCAAGGACCCCGGCGGGACGGACCGACACGCGTCAGCGGTCCGAAGGACAGTGGGCTCTGGGGGAGAAGACCCCGCTCAACGCGAACGAGCAGTTCAAGCTCGACGACGACGGCCTCAATGTCCGCTCCCGCATCGAGTCCGTCTACGCCGCAGGGGGATTCGCCAGCATCGACCCGGTCGATCTTGGCGGCCGGATGCGCTGGTGGGGGCTTTACACGCAGCGACGGCCGGGTATCGACGGCGGTAAGACCGGGAGCCTGGAACCGCACGAGCTGAATGATGAGTTCTTCATGCTGCGCATCCGCGTCGACGGCGGGCAGCTCACCACGGAGCAGCTGCGCACGATCGGCGAGGTCTCCCGTGACTATGCCCGCAACACCGCTGACATCACCGATCGGCAGAACATTCAGCTGCACTGGGTCCGCATCGAGGACGTCCCGGAGATCTGGCGGCGCTTGGAGTCGGTGGGACTGACCACCGCGCAGGCCTGCGGGGACACCACCCGGGTGTTCCTGGGCAGTCCGGTCGCCGGCGTCTCCGCCGAGGAGATTATTGACGGCACACCGGCGATCGAGGAGATCCACCGGCGCTGGATCGGTGATCCTGCATTCTCCAATCTGCCCCGTAAGTTCAAGACGGCGATCAGCGGCTCGCCTCTGCAGGACGTCGCCCACGAGATCAACGACGTGTCCTTCATCGGTGTGCTTCACCCCGAACTGGGTCCCGGATTCGACGTATGGGTGGGTGGAGGGCTCTCGACGAACCCGATGCTGGCCCAGCGCCTTGGCGTCTTCGCCACCCTGGAGGAAGTCCCGGAGATCTGGGCCGGCGTCGTCTCACTTTTCCGCGACTATGGATACCGCCGCCTGCGCAACCGGGCACGGATGAAGTTCCTCATCGCGGACTGGGGGATCGAAAAGTTCCGCGAGGTCCTGGAGCAGGAGTACCTTCAGCGCACCCTGACCGATGGACCGGCACCACCCGCGCCCACTGGGAATCGTGACCACGTGGGCATTCACCGCCAACAGGATGGCCGCTACTACATCGGCGCTGCCCCGGTGGTCGGTCGGCCCCGGGGGAGCACCTTTGTCGCCCTGGCCGACCTGGCTGAGGCTCATGGATCACGGCGCATACGTACGACTCCACATCAGAAGATCCTGCTGCTTGACGTGCCCGAAGCCGAGGTTGAAAGCCTCGTGGACGGCGTCGAAGCGCTCGGCCTGCAAGTGCGGCCCTCAACGTTCCGTCGTAACACCATGGCCTGCACCGGTATCGAGTTCTGCAAGCTGGCGATCGTGGAGACCAAGGCGAGGGCAGCGGCCCTCATCGATGAGCTCGAACGACGACTGCCGTCCTTCGAACAGCTCCTCACCATCAACGTGAACGGCTGCCCCAACAGCTGCGCCCGGATTCAGATCGCCGACATCGGCCTCAAGGGACAGCTGGTCCTCAACTCGCAAGGGCGCCAGGTAGAGGGATTCCAGGTACACCTCGGGGGCGCCGTGGGCATGGACGCCCGACTCGGCCGCAAGCTCCGCGGCCACAAGGTCACGGCCGACGAACTCCCCGACTACATCGAACGCGTCGTGCGGCGCTTCGACAGCAACCGCAAGGACGGGGAGCAGTTCGCCGACTGGGTCGCTCGCGCAGACGAGAGCGACCTGCGCTAGGCCGAGAACCGGCCGTGCGGGAAATCTCAGCTCGGCCCCATCATCGTGGAGTCATACGACTCGGTGTACTTGCTATCGCGGTCACGGAGCACGAAGTGCAGAGCCTCGACGCGGCTGCCGAGGTCGGCGGCGAGATTGCGGGCCTGCTGAGTCGCCCACTGCACGGTGGGATGGGCGGTGACGCCGGTGATGTGGAGCCTGCGGGTGCCGTGCTCAAGGAACGCCAGCGCGTACAAGCGCCTGCCGGTCACTGTGTCAACGTGGAAGAAGTCCGCCGCGATGATCCCCTCAGCCTGCGCAGTGAGGAAGTCGCGCCAACTCGGACCGGTACGGCGCGGCGCCGGGTCGATGTCGGCCGCGTGCAGGATTCCCCAGACCGTGGACGGTGCGATCCGGTGCCCGAGCCGGGCCAGCTCGCCCTGTATCCTGCGATGCCCCCACCGTGGGTTCTCCCGGGCCAGGCGCAGGACGAGCTTCTTGAGCGCGGCCGCGGTGGGCGGGCGGCCGGTGCGCCCGCGTCGGTGAGAGTAGTCCCACCTGCCAGCGATCAGCCTTCGGTGCCAGGCCAGCAGCGTCCCCGGCGTGACCGGGAAGACGCTGCACCAGTGGTGACGCGGAATCAGCGACGACAACGCGGCCAGCCAGAACCGGTCCATAGGCTCGTAACGGACCGGACCATCGAGCTGTCGCCGCAGCACCCCGTTCTCGTGCCGCAGCACGAGCAGTTCGGCGTCGTTGGCGCTGTCCCGACGCAGCAGCACCGCTGGCACGGCCAGCAGCGCACGAGTGGCCCGGTACAGCAGCGAGATGATCACCCGCGCAGCATTCCAGCCACCACCGAGCGCCCCGCACGCAGGCCCCTACCTGCAGCGATGACTTTACGAGCCCCACAGGCTCCAGCGGGACGCTGTACGCCACGCCCTCGCGGTGGCTGAGGGCCGGCAGGAATCGGCGCGGCCTTCGCAGTCTCCAGGCCATCGGCCGCCCGAGTTGCGCCCCGTGCTTGGTCCGGCGCCGGCCAGGTGCGAGCGTCAGTCGTCCGGCTTCATGGTCGAGCAGCGGCGCACGCCCACCGGTCCTCAGGGGGCTTGCGTCCACATCGACGACTGCACGATGACCAGCAACAACACGCATCCCGTCTCGGCGCAGGATGCTCGGACGGCGCTCACGGACGCGCAATTGGAGGCGTGCGCGTTCTGCCGACCGGACACCGAGCTAGGGATCCTCGACTGAGCCCCCGCACGAGCGAGTGCGGGGGCTCGATCCATATTCGGATGGCCCGGAGCACACTGGGAGTATGTCCGGACAAGCGCCCGTGATCGTCACCCGCCGCAGCCCGACGGCGGACGGCGGGTGACGATCCGCGATGAGTACGTCGGCACGGCGTACCACCTGCTCGACGTGGTGGAGTTCCTACACCTCGCAGGCCTGCCCGAGGCTGATACGAAGATCGACGACCCGGAGCTGCTCGAATGGCGCGGCGGGGGACCGTCCTACTGGGCTCCGAAGGCGCGCGGCTGAGGTTGTGCGGTTGGGTATACGTGAGCCCCCGCACGAGCGTATGCGGGGGCTTCGCTGTGCCCCTGTACATCCCCGGACGAGCCGAGAGACCCTGGTTAGGCAGGCCCATCCGGGCTGGGGACTGTGCCGTGCAACGCTGCTCCTGCCACGGGGTGCGCAATGCGAGTGGAATTGATCAAACGCGCCGCCGACGTGCTGTGGGACGTCCCCGACGACGCGCGCAAGGAAATCATCCTGATCATTAGCGCCACGGCCGAGGCCCCGTTCCCGCCGCCAGGGGCAAAAGCGGCAGCGTTCGGCAATCAGTGCTGGGTCGAGTACATGGCCCGGGGCAACGTGATCCAAGTGATTGACGTCGGGTGTCTCTGCTGACGGAGCTACGCGGCGGCGCTCTGCTCGGTCCAGATGCGTCCGCACCTGGTGCAGCGGGCGACGGGTGATGCGCCGGCGCCTCCGTGGAGGTTCAGGGAGCCGCCGCACTCGGGGCACGGCTGGGCGCGAGCCGCGGTGCGTTCGCAGAGGTGAACTCGATCGGCGACACGCCTGCGACGCCTTCGACCTCACGGACCTCCAAGCCTGCCCGATCTTGGTGGTTAATCCCAACTGTCGTGCGGCGAGGCGGAGTTGGAGTCTGGCGAGGTGGCTGTGGTTGGTGCGGTCGAGGGGGTGGCCGTTCCACCAGGCTGCTAGTCGGATGAGACATCCCATGCCGTAGCGGTGTCAAGCGGCGGTGGCGAGGGTTGCGTGATGTGACCAGGCGGTGGCCTCGTCGTAGTGGGTGCGGGTCTTGAGGCATCCGTGGAGGATGCCGACGAGGCGGTTGCCGAGCTGGCGCAGGGCGGGGTTGTAGCCGATGTCGCGGGCCCGCTGCTTGTCGTAGTAGCGGCGGGCGCCCGGCGAGGTGTTCAGGGCGGAGAAGGCCTGCTTGTGGAGGGCGTCGGCGAGGCGGTCGTTGCGGACGTAGCGGGCCTGGACGGTGTGGCTCTTGCCGGAGGCGCGGGTGATGGGGCTGGTGCCGGCGTAGTTCTTGCGGGCCTTGGCGGAGGTGTAGCGGGTGGGGTCGTCCCCGAACTCGGCGAGCACCCGGGCGCCGGTGATCACACCCATCCCGGGCAGGGAGAGGTAGATCTCAGCGTCCGGGTGCGCGCGAAAATGGGCGCTCACCTGCTCTTCCAGGGCGTCTATCTGCTCGTTCAGGGCGATCAGCAGTTTGGCGTGCGCGACCGCCGCCGCAGCGTAGGCGGCGGCCACCGGGGCGGCGATGCCGAGCTGGGGCTCGCACAGCGCGGCCTGGATCGCGGCGGCCTTCTGCTCCCGGTTGCGGCGGCGGTGCCGGGCCAGGACCGCAGTGATCTGCTGCTTCGTCAGCTTCGCCGCCGTCTCGGGTGTGGGTGCCTTGATCAGCAGCTCCAGGGCGTCGGTGCTGGTCAGCTCCAGGGCGGCGTAGGCGGTCAGCGCGCCGGGGAAGTACTCACGCAGCGTGCTGCGCAGCCGCTGGAAGGTGCGGGTGCGCTCCCAGATCAGCGTCTGATGGGCCCGGGCGACCACGCGGACGGCCTGGGCCTGGTCGCTGTCCCCGGCCACCGGTCGCAGCTGATCGCGGTCGATACGGACCATGTCCGCCAGCGCATGCGCGTCGCCCTTGTCGCTCTTGGCCCCGGAAGTGCCGTAGCGCTCCTTGAACCGGGCTGCCTGGCGTGGGTTGATCGCGTAGACCCGGTAGCCGGCGGCGATCAGCACCTGCACCCACGGCCCGCGGTCGGTCTCGATCCCCACCGCCACCCGCTCGGGCTCCAGTTCCTCGCCGCCGTACCGGGCGATGAGGGCGTGCAGCTTCGCGATGCCCTCCACACCCTCCAGCAGCTGCGTGGTGGCCAGCTTGCGGCCCGTCCCGTCCTGCAGCTCGACATCGTGGTGGTCTTCGGCCCAGTCGTCGCCGATGAACAGCACCAGCACCCCAACCCTTCGCTCTCGTAGGATCCTTGCGCAGCCTGCGGAAGGCACGGCTCGCGCCCTAATGGATCCAGTGCTCACACCCAACTGCCCGGTGGGCACGCCATCCCATCAGCAGTCTGGCCTCCCGGCCGACCAGCAGGGGCACGGTCTCATCCCAGAACTCACAGTGGCTCGGGTTGAGGTAGTGCTCACCGGCTGACGGCTACGGACCGTAGTCTCACCTACGACCCGCTGAGCCCCATTAGGTTGAGGGCGGTGGCGCTGGTGGTGTGGTCGAGGTGGGTCTTGGCAAGGCCGCGGTAGCGGGTTCGGCGCAGGCCGGTGGTGTGGGTGGCCTGGCGGATGGCGCCCTCGGCCCCGGCGCGGAGCGCATAGTCGCGCTGCCAGGTTCCGTCCTGTTGCCGGGCGCGGGCGGTGCGGATGCCTCGCGGTGAGCTCACGGGGGTAGAGGCTGAGCCGGCGGCCCTTTCGTGAGCTGGTGCACTGCTCCTTGACCGGGCAGGGGATGCAGTCCAGGGCGGTGAAGGCGACGACGGTCTTGGCCACGCCCTCCTGGACGACGTCGTTCCAGGTGGCGCTGATCTTTCCGCCCGGACAGACGGCTCGCTTGCGCTCCCAGTCGATGGTGAAGTCGTGTGCGGCGAAGCCTTGTTGGGCCTTGGCCTGGCGGGAGGTGTCGAGCAGGACCGGGGTGACCAGGGCGATGCCGTAGTCCTTGGCGGACGAGACGATCAGGTCGGCGCTGGGATAGCCGGAGTCGAGGTAGTGCCGGGCAGGCAGCAGGCAGCAGGCAGCAGGCAGCAGGCAGCAGGCAGCAGGCAGCAGGCAGCAGGCAGCAGGCAGCAGGCAGCAGGCAGCAGGCAGCAGGCAGCAGGTGGCGGCGGCGAAGGGCCTGGTGGATCGTTTCCAGGGCTTTGCTGTCCGGCAGGGCGGAACAGGTGGTCGTGACGTTGGTGATCAGGTTCGGGCGGGTCGGCCGGTCGTTGTCGGCCTGCGGGTGGCAGGTCTCCGAGACGTGCAGCTTGTAGCCGTTCCAGAACAGGTCACGCTTGGCGGACCAGCGAGTGTCGGTGTCGTAGGGAGAGGCCACGCGGGCCGGGGCGGGCGGCAGGCCGTCGCCGCCGTCCTCGGTCCGCTCGCGCTGCCGGATCCGCAGCCTGCCGGCCCGGTCGGTGGTGCGGGTGTAGTTCTGCACCAGCACGCACCGTAGGGTCTGTACCGCGGGCAGCTCGCGCAGCCACCCCGCAGACGTGAGCGCGTAGACGGCCTGCAGCAGCGTGTAGCCGTCGGCGGCGTAGGCGAGCGCGAGTTGGTTCTGCTTGGTCTTGGATGCGGGCAGTCGCCAGTTGTCGATCCGGTCCGCGTAGCGGTGGCTCCAGTCCTCCACCACCAGCACCTGATCGACCCATTCGGGGCATGCGGCGGCCAGCGCGTTCAGGGCCGCGCGGACGCTCTCGCCGACCAACTCGAGTCGGTTCAGATCTCGCACCGCGGCGACGATGTGCGTGGAGTCGGTGCGTTGACTGTCGCCCGCCTGCACCAAGATCCAGGGTCTGCAGGCGCTCCAGCAACAGGTCCAGCACACGTTCCTCCAGGCCGTGGGCGACAACACGGGAGCGGAACTCTGACAGCACGCTGTGGTCGAAGCCCGGATCCTCCAGGTTCAGGCCGAGTGCGTACTTCCAGGCGATGTTCTCGCGAACCTCGTCAGCAGCCTGTCGATCGGTCAGGTTCGCGGCCTTCTGCAGCACCGTGACCAGCGCCAGGCGCCCCGGCGACCAGCCCGGCTTGCCCACCTGGCCGAACGCGTCAGCAAAAGCCGCGTCCGGGAACAGCTCCCCGAGCCGGTCACGAACCTGCACCGCCAGCGGCGCCTCCCGCCTGCCCCGATACATCACCCGGATCGCCGCCGCGACCTGCGGATCCGGCTCAGGCCAGGACTGCGGCTGCATCGACACGACACACGCGGCTCGCCAGCACCCGGACGTTGCGAGTCAGGGCGCTGGACACCGTGACCGAGCCCATCGGTGTTGCCCCGTCAACGAGCAGGCCGATCGTTTTGGCGAACACGGCGGGGTTGCCGAAGAACACGTTGCCGGCCGACAGCGCGGGGAGCAGGTCGTCCATCTCGCGGCCGCCCGCATAGGCCCAGGTGATGAAGTTGGACTCCTGACCAAGCCAGTCCGTACCGGAGTGGTCGTCACTGACGCCGGTACCGGTCAGGAAGAGACCATTGCGGGAACAGACGTCCCAGACCTGCGCGAGGTGGTTCAGGTGGACGCCGCCGCGGCTGGGGTAGCCGACCTCGAGGATGTCGCAGTTCATCGCCCGGTTGCTGAGCACGGATGTTGCCACCGACGCGCGCAGCGCATCCTGCTGTACCGCAGACAGCAAGGCAGGGTGTGAGGTGCCGAACGGGTGGTTGTAGGAGGCGAGGCGGCAACGCGGGCCTACTCGATACCAGTCAATCGATCACTCGGGAAGGTACGCCCTTCGCGCCCCCTCCCGAGCCGATCCACAGGTAATGAGCATTGCTCGGCCCCCACCCGGTTCCCGGGTGGGGGCCTCATCGTTGTCCGTCCCGCTTTCTGTGTCACGTGCCCGGTGATGTGTGTGTCCCAGGACCGCATCCGGGCCGCTGCCCGGGCTCCCACCCACGTGATCGCACTGTGAGCCACCCCGTGGTCAGCGCCGTATGAGGAAGTCGAACACCGCCTGACGGCCCTTGTCGCTCGCCGCCCTGCTCTGCACCGAGTGTGCGGCCCCCTGCACCACCACGACCCGAGCTCGCGGCGTCAGCTTCTTCTGGTCGTACAACCATTCCAGCGGCGTCGACAGGTCCCGGTCCCCGCCGAGCAGCAGTACCGGTACGCCCGGAAGCCGACGGTGCTCCGGCGGCAGCGGCGGCACCGGCGTACGCGGCCAGTGCAGACAGCTGAGCATCGAGCCGAGGCCCGTCGCCGTGGTCTCGTCGAAGGGGCCGTAGTCGGCCGGGGTCAGGTCCGCGCCCACTTTCTCCAGCGCCTCCTGGCGCCCCGCCACCGGTGTGTCCGACCTGCCCCACGGATAGCGCCCGTCCAGGCACAGGGTCGAGGCGTGCAGCCCCTGGCTCAGCTCTTCCGCGGTCGCCGCGCTTCCCTGCCGTACACCCGCGATCAGGCCCCGCAGCGCTGCGGGGTCGCCGCCCGCTGCCTGGTGCAGGGCGTCGATCATCGCCGCGTAGTCCGGGTCCACGAACTCCCAGGTGGTCAGCACGTCCAGGACGTCGACGCCGTTGTCGTACGTGTCCACCACCTTGGCCAGATCCGCCGCAGGGTCCGTAGGGCAGCCGATCGCCTCGCATGCCGCCGTCAGCACGCGCGGCGCCGCTCGCATGGCGGCGCGGTCCATCGGGTCGTAGCCGGTCTGCGGCACCACCGAGTCCAGTACCAGCCGCGCCACGTGCTGCGGGTACGCCAGGGCGTACCGCTCGGCGGTGTACGTGCCGTACGAGACACCGTCGAGCGTCATCTTCCGCACGCCCAGCGCCCGGCGCAGCAGCTCCAGGTCGGCGACCGTGTCACTCGTGCTGTAGAAGCGGCGGTCGGGACCGATGGCCGCGGCGCAGTCCGTCACCGCCCGCGTGGTGGGCGGCGTGAGATCGGACGACCCCATCTCCTTCTGCAGCTGCGGGCATTGCAGCGCGCTCGCGCCGGTGCCGCGCTGGTCGATCATGACGAGGCGGTAGTCCTTCAGCAATGGCGTCAGCTTCTTGCTCAGTCCTTCCACGAACGGCACACCCGGCTGCCCCGGACCGCCCGTCAGGAACAGCAGTACGCCCTTCGGGGCCTTCACGTTGTCCGCCATCACGACCTTCAGGTCCAGCCGGTCCTGCACGCCGCCGCTGTGGTCGAGCGGGACCGTCAGCGTGCCGCAGCTAAAACCCTCCAGGCCGGGGCAGGCCGCGACGCCGGAGAGTCCCCCGCTCCCCCCGGCCAACGCCGCGGCTGCCCGGTCCTGCGCTGTCGACGTGCATGTCCCTGACAGCATCAGCAGGCCGGCGGCCAGCGCGACCGTCGCCAGCGCTCTGGGCCTCCGCATCCCCCGTACCTTCTCGACGCTCTGTGCTCCCCGCATCCCCGGCATCCCCCCGGTGCTCGCGCGCCTCCGCGCCCCCTCGTCTCCGTCGGCCACCAGACTGCGCCGAGCAGGCCCACTGGGCGAGCTTTCGTGCCACGATTCGAGCAGGTTCGAAGGGACACGGGACAAGGGGCAGCGGAGGGGCCATGATCGAACTCACCGTGAACGCCAGCGGACTGGCCCGCTCCCGCTTCGCGGTCTCGCCGTTGCACGAGGTCGCGGCGACGCTGCTGCCATGGGGCTTGTGCCCGAGCTCGGACGCCGATCCGTGGGTCACGCGCGCCCGGCGCGTGCTGCGCCGTGCGCCGCTGCCGCTGCCGCTGCTGTCGGAGCTGGCCCTGGACGGCGGCGGTTATGTGCCGGATTTCCTCAGTCCGCATCCGTCCGGGCCCTCGCCCACCATCGAGGAGGAGCTGGAGCGGGTCCGGTCCACCCCGCCCGAGCGGGTCGTGGGCGAGCTGGAAGCACTACGCGACGGCCGCCCGTGCAACGGCCTGGCCGGGTCGAATCTGCCGCCGGAGGTGCGACGGACGATGGCCCGGGGCGGCGGGTACGTCGCCCGGCAGGCCGCGGAGGAACTGCGGCGCTACTGGGACCTGGCCTTCGCCCCACACTGGGAGGACGCGAAAGCCGCCCTCGAATCGGAGGTCGACCGGTGCGCCGGTGTGCTGGCCCGGCACGGCGCGGCCGGGCTCTTCAACTCGCTGCACCCCGGCATCCGGTGGGCCGAGGGCACGCTGCGCGTCGACAGCCGGTTCACGGTGGAGCTGGCCGTGCCCCTGGTGGTCGTGGTGCCGTCGCTGGTGGCGGCGGGGCCGGGTGTGGCCGTGGACCCGGTGCCGGACGGACAGAGGCCGCCGATGGTGGCCTATCCCGTGCGGGACATGGCCACCGCGCCGACGACCTCCTCCACCGAGCTGGCCAGGCTGCTCGGACCCACCCGCGCCGGGCTGCTCGCGGCGCTGGCGCGACCGGCTTCCACCGCGCAACTCGCGGCACGTCACTTCGTCAGTCCCGCCACGGTGTCGTACCACCTAGGCGTGCTACACCGGGCGGGTCTCATCACACGCGCCCGGTCCGGACGGGCGGTGCTCTATCGCCGCACTCCGGCGGGATCCCGGCTGGCGGGAAGCCGGTAGACACGGCCCAGTCCCGCGTGAAAACCCTGATTCGGGCTGTTGATCAGGCCGTTTGCCTGCCTGCCGTCAGGCTGCTTGCTGGTACTCGTTGATGAGGCCGCCGAGTAGCTGGGTGCGGCGGACGCGGCTCCCAAGGAGATGACAGGTGCCGTCTGGCCGGTCTCTGCAGCTTGGGGAGGTTGGTGCAGGGATTGGTGGCGGCGGTGTCGGTTGTAGTGGTCGGTGTAGGTGTTCAGGACGGCGCGCAGGTGCCGCTCGTTCATGATGAGCAGGCGGTCAGTGCACTCGCGGCGGTGCGGGTGCCGATAATTCATCCGCCAGGTCACAGCCTTGATTGGCGATCTCCGATACAACTGCCAGCCGCCCCGCTGTCTTCACCTGGACAGGGTCGGACGGCGTCATGATCGGTCGTGCTGCTGCGCCTGGCCTACCTCGCTGCCACCAACACCTTCGCCTTCCTGCGGCTTCTGCCGATGAGCGACCGGGACAAAGACATCGAGATCCTCGCCCTGCGCCACCAAACTGCTCGTCCTGCAACGCGAGGTCGGCAAGCCCACCTTCACCGATACCGACCGCGCGGTGCTCTCCGGCCTGCTCCATCACCTCCCGATGGACAAGCTGCGGCACCTCCTGCTGCCGGTGCGCCCAGATATGATCATGCGGTGGCCCCACCGTGACGTGCTCAAGCGGCGCCATGCCGCGACCTGCAGACCGAAGCGACGCGGCCGCCCGCCCACCGTCCGCTCGATCCGCGTCCTGGTCCTACGCCTGGCCCGTGAGAATTCCTCGTGGGGCTACCGGCGGATCCACGGTGAGCTCGCGACCCTCGGCATCAAGGTCACCGCCTCAACAGTGTGGGAGATCCTCAAAGAGCACGGCATCCCACCCGCACCCGAACGGCAGACTACGACCTGGGCCGAGTTCCTGCGCAGCCAGGCCGAAGCGCTGCTCGCGAGCGATCTCTTCGAAGTCCGCACCCTGACCGAGGCGCGCCTGTACGTCTTCGCCGTCATCGAGCACGCCACCCGGCGCGTCCGAATCCTGGGCGCCACCGCGCACCCCACCGCGGAGTGGATCGTGCAGCTCGGACGCAATCTCCTCATGGATCTGGAGGACGCGAGCAGCAGAGCCAGATTCCTGATCCGCGACCGCGACTCCAAGTTCACGGCCGCCTTCGACGCCCTGCTGGCCGACGCCGGACTGAAGGCCGTCACCACCGGCATCCGGATGCCCCGAATGAACTCCATCATGGAGCGCTGGATACAGACCTGCCGACGCGAACTCCTCGATCGCACCCTGATCTGGAACCAGAGCCACCTCCTGCACGCGCTCCGTGAGTTCGAGACCTTCTACAACTGCCATCGGCCACACCGAGCCCTGGGCCAAGCCGCACCGCTCCGCCCACTCCCTGAACCGATCAGCGTGCCAGCACAGATCAGGCACCTGGAGGTCCGCCGACAAGACTGACTCGGCGGAACCCTTCACGAGTACCAACGTGCCGCTTGACCAGCCCGGATGATTAATCGGCACCCGCAGTGCCGTCCACCAGGACGAAGTCCGGATCGGTCTCGCGTAGGACTTTCAGCAGGCCCGCCGCACGCCCAGCGAGCAGGCCGATGACCGCGGTGGTGTAGGCGTGGAGCGGTGGCTCGCTGATGCCAAAGCCTGCAGCCGTCTTCGCCAGCGTGAGATGTTCGCGCAGGTAGACCAGGGCCACCATGGCGCGCTGCGCCGGGCGCAGCTTGCACCGCCGGTCACCCTCGCGGGTGACGATGAACCTGGTGACCCACTCGACCAGGGCGTGCGGCAGGTCGAGTGCGGCAGGATAGGAAACCAACGAGGCTTCTGCGCAGGTGAGTTGAGACGTCGAACACCTCCCTCAACGGCACGGGAGCCTCGTGCGTTGCGTCCCCCACAACCATCACCCGATCAGTGGCCAAGCTGAAGAAGCTCACTGAAATTCCGCGGTAGCTCGGCAGTCCGGCGTGAGGATGCGAGCCACCTACGATGAACAGGGATCTTCCCGGCAGTTCGGATGCAGGGAAGACAGGTGAGGCGCTGCTGGGGTCGACCCAGGCGAGCGCGCGGGACCGCCTGCCAGGTCACACGCCGGCGGCGGTGACGACCGCGTCGGTTGCGAAGCCGAGCAGCAGGCCGAGGAGGATCATCCAGGTGGTGATTTCCTTGAGGGCGGCGCGGCGGGCGACTGCGAGCAGTTCGATGACGACGTAGAGGATGGAGCCCGCGGCCAGCCCCAGGAAGGCGATGGACAGGGTGTCGTTGACCAGGTGCTGGCCGACCAGGGTGCCGGCGAAGGTGGGGCCGCCGCCGATAAGGCCGAGCAGGGCCAGAGTGCCCCAGGACGGGCGTTCGCCTTCGGCGGCGAGCGGGGCGACGATGCCGAAGCCTTCGGTGGCGTTGTGCAGGCCGAACCCGATGATCAGCAGCACGGCAAGCGAGATCTCACCGGTGGCGGCGGAGTTGCCGATGGCCAGACCCTCAGCGAAATTGTGCAGACCGATGCCGGTGGCGATCATCAGCGCGAGGCTGCCGGCTTTGGAGCGCGTCGGCCGGGCCAGTTCGCTGACCGCGGCGGCGCCGGGGCCGGGGGAGAGGGTGGGGGTCTTGCGGCGGGCGATGAAACGGTCCCAGTAGACGAGTCCGGCCAGGCCGACCGCCAGTCCGGCAGCCAGGACCGCGCCGCCGCTGATCGCGGTGCCCCAGTGGTGGTCGCTGAGTGCGGCGTCGGTGGGCTCCCAGGCTGCGCTGAGGACATCCCAGATCAGGAAGATCAGGATGCCGATGGCGACCGCGTTGAGGCCGGCTCTCAGCCGTGGCGCGGGGTTGTGGAGCCTGCCTATGGGCAGGCCGAGGTAGATCGTGAAGCCGGCGATGGCACCGAGCAGGGCAATCTGGGACGACGACATGGGGGTGCTCCGAGCGAAGGACAACGTGGGAACAGCAAAGCGGATCAGACCTTAGTTCTGCTTAGGCTTACCTAACAAGTCGTGGTGGGTTCTGTGCTGGTCGATTCGCCAAGTTTTTCTTCCCATACGTTCGTTGGTGCATCGTTCATGTGAGCGGAATGCCCGGAATGTCGCCACTACGAGGAGCGCGGGCCCACGTTCGTGTGACGGCCCGCCAAAGACCCTCCCGCCCCCATTCCAGCCCGCTACACTCTCCACGCCCAAGCCGTTGACCAGCGCCAATGAAGAAGTCCGGCTGGAGCAGTAGGTAACTGATGTAAGTCGGCCCGCAGGATACGGGTCCCGGTGCAGCCGGCCTCGCGGGCGGTTGCCAGGGCCTCGCTCACGAATTTCGGGGCGCCGCGGGAGTCTGCTGCCTTGCCGCGTCGCATCCGTACTGCGGCGTTCACCGGCCTCGGTTGTGGGGTGCAGACCGTGGCGAGCAGCGGGTGCAGGGGTGCGGATGCCGGTGAACCGGCCGTACTCGGCGCCCTGCTTCGCCCGGCCGTAGACCCGCTTGTGGGTGAAGTCGACATCGATGAACGCCAGCTCGTCCGAGCCCGGCAGCAAGGGGGTGTGCGCGGCCAGTGCGGCCAGGAATCGGCGGTGGACAGCGTGGAGTTGAAGGGCATGCCCGTGAGTGAACGCGCGAAGGAAGGTGCCCAGCGTGGACGGGGCACGGGCACCTGCGAACACGGCCGGCATCGCCCCGTGCCGCAGGACGTGAAGGCCGTCAATGCTGTCCGCACCCGCGGCCATGCCTGTGAGGTTCCAAAAGTCCTGTGCATGTGCTGGCCTGGTCGTTTGCTGGCTTCGCTGGTCTTCGTCAAGTGGCTTTACGGTACTCGTGGATGAGTCCGTTGAGGATGTTGTGGCGGTGGATGCCTTGTGCGGGGAAGAGGATGACGTTGGAGTCGTCGGCAGGGGCACGGAGCTTCAGGGCGCGGTGGGGCGGGCCGGTGTTGTAGTGCTCGGCGTATTCGTCGAGGACGTGCTGTAGGTGTTGTTCGTTGTGGATCAGGTGCCGGTCGGTGCACTCTGCCCGGATCGTCCGTATGGCCCTTGCGGCGTGGGCGTTCATCCGAGGGGTCTGCGGTGCGCTCTTCAGGATCTCGATGCCGTCTGCGGTGAAGACGGCGTCGAAGGCGTGGGTGTACTTGCTGTCGCGGTCACGCAGCAAGTACCCCAGGCGCTGTCCTCCGTCGCAGAAGCGCGGTGCCGATGTCAGCAACCGTAGGCAGCCTCTCGATCCCGAGTCTGGACGTGGCACTTTCTGTCCGCAGCGCCTCGACGACTCGCGAGGTGTAGCGGTCATGAGTGTGCGCCGAATGCGCATCCTGGTGCTCCTGCCGACGTACAGTCAGGAAGCCCCGACGGGGGCGTTCGTCACCAGCCGCGAGTACGTTCGGGGATTGTTTGCGGCCGGTCACGTCGTGCACATGGTGACCACGATCCGCGAGCCCGGCGAATATCGCATTGTGGATGGGGTGCGCGTGTGGCCGCTGCGGTGCTGGCGGCGCGCCGTCAAGGCCGCACACGGAGTTGGTGATCTCTCACTACGGGGACCGGCGAGCCGCGAAGATTGTTCCGCCGTACGTTCGCGGCTGCATGCCTCCGCCTGCGTTCCCGGTATTCGTCTGTGAGGACGGCGCGCGCATCGTCTACCACGTTCCCGGCGCTCGCCCGGGTGGCGGGCCGCCCCCGATGAGCACCGCAGGCAGCTACACGCTGCCAGGGCCCCGCAGGGAGCGCGCGAGGGGAGTCACGGACGCCAACAGGAAGGTGACTTTCACCTGGGCAGCCGGCATGTTCAACGCTGCTCCCGTCATCGCTCTCGCCATTGAGGCCGGCGGCGGATTCCCGTGGACGGCAACGGGTCCACGTCCAACCCGTACACCATCTTTTCCAGCGCAGCAGGGACGACTGTGAGGGGCGAGATCGTACACCGCCGGTCGTCGTCCTGTCTCGAACCAACGCCCTTGTTTCTGCGACCTGTTCGGTTGAGCAGTTCAAAATTGCCCAGTGATCCGACGCGTTCAGGTGACACAGACCGAAGCGCGAGCCATGGGACCGAGAGGACCACGTAACGACGCCGCAGCAAATGATCAATACGTGCGAAATCGAAACCTGGTTGATTCGCGGCACGTCAGAACGATCACCGGAGGAACCATCCGTGAGCGAGCCGCAACAGCCGACGGACGCACAGTTGGACGCCTACATACAGGCCAGATTGGCACTGGCCGGAGTTGACCTGAACCAACTCCCCGAACAAAGCGATCCGAAGACGGGCGCGCCGACCCGGGCGCAGGCCCTGTCGTCGTTGCGTGCGTTCGTCAAGAGCACCCCGCCCGCGATCGCTGCGTGGACGCCGTCCGCCGGCGGCGTCTGGGCGGCCGCGTACGCACAGCAGGCTTCCCCGCCACTGGAGTACCCGTCGATCACGGAGGCCTGGACCCGAGAGGCGGACGGACGATGAGCCGCGAGGTCAACCGCCGGGTCTTCCTGGCCCGTTCCACCGCCGTCGCCGCGGGCGTCACCCTTGCCGCGCAGGCCGTTCCCGCCTCCGCCGCGACCCGTACGGCGAAGGTCACCGTCCCGGACGTGGGGGTACGTGACGCGGCGCGCAAGGACCCGACCGAGGCGACCCTCGCCGAGGCCGTCGTTCTCGTACGGCGCGGACAGCTGAAGGCCGTCGACCTCGTACAGGCACACCTGGACCGGATCAACACGTACGACGGGACGTACCAGGCATTCGCCGAGGTGGTGGGCGGCCAGGCTCTCGCCGCGGCACACGATGTCGACCGTGGGAAGGGCAGCCGCGGACCGCTGGCCGGCATCCCGCTGTGCATCAAGGACAACTACTTCACGAGCGGCATCGCGACCCGCGCCAACTCCTTCATCTTCGCGGACTTCGTGCCCGACGAGGACGCGACCGCGGTCGCCCGGCTCAAGTCGGCGGGCTGCATCGTGCTGGGCAAGGGGCAGATGGGCCCGCTCGCCACCACCCGCGCGACCACTCCGGACGGCACGATCACCACCGTCAACGCCTGGACACCCGACAACCCGTCCACAGACCCCGGTGGGTCCTCGACCGGCCCGGCGTGCGCCGTCGCCGCCCGCATGGCGACATCCTCAATCGGCACCCAGACCGGTGGCAGCATCACCAATCCGTCCAACCAGCAGAACCTGACCGGGCTGAAGCCCACCATGGGCCGCACGTCCATCCACGGAGTCATCCCGCTGTCCTTCACCCGGGACCACAGCGGTCCGCTCGCCCGCGACGCGATGGACGCAGCTCTCATGCTGACCGTCCTCGCCGGCCCCGATCCGAAGGATCCGCGCACGCTGGGTCTGCCCGCCGTGCCCGATCTCGTACGCTCCGCCACCCCCGTCGTCTCGCGCGGCGGAAAGGTCCGGCTGCGCCGGGCGACGCGGATCGGCGTCCCCGCCGACTACCTCGGCAGCGCATCAGGTGACGTGCTCTCCATCCGCAAGACGTTCCTCGACAAACTCGCCGGCGTCTCCGGCGCCACGCTTGTCGACGTCGGATATCCCGATGACTGGGATCTGCTCACCGGCACGTTCAACGCGATTCGCCTCAGCGAGCGCAGCGAGCCGTTCCGGCACTGGCTGCGCACGGATCTCACGGCCTTCGGCGTCTCGTTGCTCAGCTGGCTGCAGGGGCTGATGCTCTCCGGAGACGAATGGGTCACCGGGCAGCGCGCCAAGAACCACCTTCTGCGAGAGGTGCTCGACGGCGTCCTGGGCAGCTGCGACGTGCTGCTCCAGACCGGGCCCGTGCCCTTCGACATCCTCGGCCTGCCGGAGATCGCCTTCCCGATCGGCTTCGACAGCGGTCAAGTGCCCGTCGGCGTGATCATCGGCGGCGCCCCGTACGAAGAGGACCGGCTCCTGGAAGTCGCCGCTGCCTACCAGGCGGTGACGGACTGGCATCTGCGTCGCCCGGCGGATCCGGCCGGCACGCATCCGCATTCCCTCGCGGCCGGGCGGGGCCGGCCCCAGATCACGGCAGAGGAGGCAGCCGCGACCTCGGCGTAGTCGCGGTGTCGCTCGGGCGTGGGCCTCGTTCATGATCAGAACGTGGTCGAGTGCCTCCCGCGGATCGTGCCGATCACGCGCTCGCAGTGGGCGTTCATCCGCGGTGCCTGCGGCGCGCTGAGCAGCACCTCCATGTCCTCCGCTTCGAAGACGGCGTCGAATGAGCTGGTGTACTTGCGGTCGTGGTCGCGAAGGGCGAAGCGCAGGGACTCGATGCGGGCGCCGAGTTCCGCGGCGAGGTTGCGGGCCTGCTGGGTCGCCCACTGTACGGTGGGGTGGGCGGTGACGCCGGTGAGGTGGAGTCTGGGGGTGCCGTGCTCGAGGAACACCAGCGCGTACAGGCGCCTGCCGGTCACGGTGTCCACGTGGAAGGAGTCCGCGGCGATGATTCCTTGCGCCTGTGGTGAGGAACTCGCGCCGGCTCGGACCGGAGCGACGCGGGGCCGGGCCGATGCCGGCAGCGTGCAGGATCTGCCACACGGTTGAGGACGCGATCGGGTGCCCGAGCCGGGACAGTTCGCCGTGGATCCGGCGATGCCCCCCACCGGGGATTGTCGTGCGCCAGGGGCAGGACCGGTTTCTTGAGCGCGGCAGCGGTGGGCGGTCTACCGGTGTGTCGGCGTCGGCCGGAGTAGTCCCACTTTCTGGCTTTCTGGCTTTCTGGCGATCAGCCTTCGGTGCCAGGCCAGTAGCGTCCCTGGCGTGATGGGGAAGACGCTGCTCCAGCGGCGGCGCGGTATCAGCGACGACAGCGCGGCCAGCCAGAACCGGTCGGCGGGCTCGTAGCGGACCGGACTGGTGAGTTGCCGTCGCAGTACCGCGTTCTCGTGCCGCAGCACCAGCAGTTCGGCATCCTTGGCGGTCTCCCGGCGCAGCAGTACCGCTGGCACGGACAGCAGCGAACGGGTGACCCGGTACAGCAGCGAGGTGATCACCGTGCAGCTTCCCAGCCACTGTCGAGGGCTCGGTACGCAGGCTCCCACCTGCAGCGATGACTTTGCGAGCCCCACAGGGTGACTCCAAGGTGCTGTACCCGAACGAGGTGTCCCAGAGCAGCGCTCCGGCGGGGCAGGACAGCGACGGCTGACCATCGCCCCGTCCTCATCCCGGCCGTGGGGGGGGGGCCCGGGCGGGGGGGGGGCGGCGCCCGCCCCGCCACCCCCCCCCCCCGACCCCCCCCGCCCCGGCCCCCCCCCCGCGGGGGCCGCCCACGGCTCCCGTCCGGGTGCCGCCCACCGTGGTGTCCGGCATCAGGGGCGGAACGTGAACGACAGGGCGAGGCCCAGCGGCAGGTCACCGAGCCGCTGCGCAGCGCGACGAAGCATTCTCCGGTCCGTGCAGGGCCTGTCCCGCTCCGACCTCATCGTCTGGGCGGAGTGGGCCCGCCAGGCCGGTGCCTTCGACCGGCGACAGAGTGGTGGACCAGGTGCGGGCCAGGTCGAGCCGGCACGAGTCCAGGTCCTCCGGAATGACAGAAAACGGAATGTAATATATAGGTCAGTATTTCGTTGTGAGTGCACCAAGCGGTCACCAGGCCAGTCCAGTGGTGATCAGAGGCAACGGAGCGCCTGTGAAAAGGCCAAACCAACCTCGGAAACTCCGAGAGAGCTCCGTGGTCCGTCCCGCGGAGGCCGGGCACGATGTTCCGATCTCATGGGTCGGGACGGGCGGTGCTGTCCCGGGGGAGTGGCCGTATGCCGGCGCGGATGCCGCCGAACCACTCGTGCGGACACTCCAGTACCTTCTGGCCGGGACGGATTCGCTGGGAGCCGCCATTCATTTCCTGGATCCCCAGCGGTCGCGGCTGCGACTGTTCGCTATGGCCGGCCTGCCACCGGCGTTCGCCGAAGCCTGGAACCAGGTGCCCGTCGACCAGGGTCTTGCGCAGGCGCAGGCGGTGCGAAGTGGCCGTCCAGTAGGACCGCTGGACGTCTCCGACCAGCTAGGGAGCCGTCCTGGCCCTGGTGCGGCCTGCCCTCCCGGCGCCCGTGTCCTCGTCCAGCCGTTGGGCCCGCAGACGGCCGCGGTGGGAACGCTCTCGGTGCTGCTCGACCGCGCGAAGGATCTGGGCGAGGCCTGGGCTGCCGTGACGGCGACAGCCACCCGGCTGGACGGCCACCTCGCAGGGCTGGCCCGCAGCGAGGCCGAGACGAGAGCCGACACGTCGTCCGAGCCCGGCACAGCGCCGGGATGGATGATGGATGCGGCCCAGGTGGGCACGTTCGACTGGAACGTCCGCACCGGTCAGCTCTGTCTCGACGACCGTTCCTGCCTGATCTTCGGCTTGAACCCGGAATCCTTCGACTCCAGGTACGAAACCTGGGCACGGATGGTGCACCCGGATGACCTCTCGTCGGCCTCGTTGCCCAGGGCGGTATTCGGGCGTTACGACTGCGAGTACCGGATCACGCGCCCGACCGGTGACATGCGCTGGGTACGGTTCAGCGGCCTGGTCCTGCCCGGACCTGGCGACCAGTCGGGTCGTGTGGTGGGAACGCTCTGTGACAACTCCAGGAGCCACGCCGCCCGGGACGGCCGTGCATACGGGCTGAAGCGCCCGACCGACGGCGTGGTCATGACGGGCAGCGACGGGCGGATCATCTACGTCAATGTCCAGGCTGAGGAAATTCTCCGTACCTCCCAGAGCGACCTGCTGGAACGGACACTGTGGGAGGCCGTTCCCTACCCCGGAGAGCCCGGTCTGGAAGCCCGATGCCGTCAGGCCGCCGCCACCGGGCTGCCCGTGGATTTCGACGTGCACGTCCCGACTCTGAGCACGTGGTACCGCATTCGGCTCACCTCGCACGAGGACGGACTGACGCTGTCGTTCAGCGACATCACTGAATCGCAGTTGCGCGACGCGGAACGGGTTCGGGTAGAGCACGGGGCGGCGCTGCGCACCACCAAGACCCAGGAACTGACCGCGGCGCTCTCCGAGGCCCTCACCGTGCACGACGTCGTGAGCGCTGTCGCAGATCATCTCCTCACCCCGTTCGGAGCGACCGGGCTGACAGTCCAGACCCTGGAAGGGGATCACCTGCGTGTCGCCGGTCACGCCGGGTACTCGGGTAGCTTCCTGAGAGTGCTTGAAGCGGCTCTGGTGAGCCAGGTGTCGCCAACCTACGACGCGCTGCGCACCCGCACCCCCGTCTTCATAGGCTCAGGCGCCGAATACGGTCGCCTCTACCCCCATCTGAAGTGGCGGATCGAGCCTTCGGGCATGCAGGCGTGGGCCTTCCTCCCCCTGATTGCCTCCGGCAGGCCCATCGGCTGCTGCATCGTCGCCTTCCTGGAGCCGGGCGAACTCGACGAGGACGAGCGCACCCTGCTCGCCGCGCTGAGCGGACTGGTCGCACAGGCCCTGGAACGGGCCCGGCTCTCCGACGCCGAACACACTCGGGCCGTGGAACTGCAGCGCGGCCTGCTTCCCCAGGTTCTGCCTCAGCTGCCTGGTGCGATCACCGCGGTCCGCTACCTGCCCGCCAGCGAGGGACTGGAGGTCGGCGGGGACTGGTATGACGTAATCCCGCTCTCCGGCGACCGGGTTGCCCTGGTCATCGGCGATGTGATGGGACATGGCCTGTCCGAGGCGGCGACCATGGGCCGGCTCCGTACCGCGGTGCACACGCTCGCAGACCTGGAATTGCCGCCCGACGACTTGCTCACTCACCTCAATGACCTGGTTGCGCGCCTCGGTGAGGACTTCTACGCCACCTTCCTGTGCGCCATCTACGACCCCACGGCCCGCTGCGCGACCTTCGCACGGTCCGGGCACCCGCCCCCGGTGCTCGTCCGCCCGGGTGGAGCCATCGACATCCTCGACCTGCCGAACAATCCGCCCCTTGGTGTGGGGAACCCGCCATTCGAGACGGTCGAGCTGGAACTGCCGGAGCACAGCCTGCTCGTCTTCTATACCGACGGACTGGTGGAAACCCACGGCCGGGACATCGACAGCGGCATCACTGCGCTGACCGCGGCCCTCACCGACGCGCTGGCCGATGTCCTGACAGATACCGAGACCACTCTCGGTCTCGACCGCCTGTGCGACACCCTGACCACCGCGATGACCACCCCGCATGGTGTAGAGGACGACGCCGTCCTGCTCCTCGCCAGGCCGCGCGGCCTGTCCCGCGAACATGTCGCCGACTGGCCGCTGCCCGACGGCCCCATCGCGGCCGGTGAGGCGCGGGCCCTGGCTGCCGCCCAGCTGAGGGAGTGGCGACTGGAACCCCTGGTCGACATCACCGAATTGCTCGTGAGCGAACTGGTCACCAATGCCGTCCGCCACGCCCGGGGGCCGGTGTGGCTCCGCCTGCTCTGCAGTCAGTCCCTTATCTGTGAGGTGTCCGACGGCAGTGCCACGACTCCTCGGGTCCGCCGTGCCGCCGATACCGATGAGGGCGGACGCGGCCTGGCCATGGTGACCCTGCTGGCCCAGCGCTGGGGCACTCGGCACAGCACCCACGGCAAGACCATCTGGGCCGAGCAACCTCTACCGCCTGCTGGGTGAGTCGGAGACGCACGGGCCGTTGGAACCCCGAGTCCGCTGCGGCCGAGCTGGGCCACCCTCCCGCGGCTACCGCTGGGGGGACCCCCACACCGTGGGGCGCGCGGTGACGCGTGGCCCTGGTCGGGGCCGGCCCCGCGCGTGTCAGGGAGCGGCATCGAGATCCACGTCGAGGTCTTGACTCTCGGTCCAAAACCCGTCGTCCGCATCTTGGAGCCGAGAGGCGGCGTGCTTCAGGTGGCGGAGCGCCACTGCGCGTGCCGCCACGGCGTCTCCCGCCTCGATGGCGGCGAAGATGGCGTGGTGCTCCTGCCGGACCGCTTCGATGAAGTCGCCCCGCCGCGCCTCGTTCGCGCGCGTGACGCGGATGCCGCTGCGCAGCACCTCGCCCAGGTACCGGACCGTCGAGCCCATCACAGCGTTCCCGGTCGACTCGGCGATGGACCTGTGGAAGGCGAGATCCTCATCCACGCCGTCACCCCCGGCCATCACAGCTGCATCGATCGCGTCGCGGGCCTGACGCATCCGGGCGAGGTCGGCCGGTGTGGCACGGGTGGCCGCGAGATAGGCCGCCTCTGCGGGTGCCGATTAATCTTCCGGCCTGGTCAAGCGGCACGTTGGTATTCGCGGAGGGTTTCGCCGAGTCGGTCTCGTCGGCGGATTTCAAGGTGCTTGATCTGCTCTGTCAGGCTGATGGAGTGGCGCGGCGTGGCCCAGGGGTCGGTGCGGACGATGACGTTGTCGAAGGTCTCGAACTCGCTGAGCGTGCGGGATCCGGTGACTCTGGTTTCAGATCAAGGTGCGTCCAGGAGTTCACGCCCGCAGGTATGTATCCAGCGCTCCATGGTGGAGTGCATCCGAGGTACCCGGATGGCGGTGGTTACCAGCTTCGGGCCGGGGTCGGCCAGGGCGTCGAAGGCGGCCGTGAACCTTCGAGTTGCGATCCCGAATCAGGAATCTGGCCCTGTTGTCTGCATGCTCAAGATCCGTGTGACGCGTCCGCGCAGGGCGTAGGGGCGTGCGTTGTGCTTTCCGGCTCGTTCCTGGCGGCTGTGGGCGTGGGCGCGTTGTCTGCGGAGGGTTTGGGCTGTGTCGAAGAGGTCGGGGTTGATGATCGCTTCGTGGGCGGGTGGGTTGGAGTGGATCCAGTCCTCGGCGGGGTTGTGGGTCATGGTGGTGCGGTGGCCGAGGGTGACGTCGTCGATGTCGAGGAGGCGTTCTTCCTTGCGCTGTTTGTTCCAGACCTCGTGGCCGGTGTAGCCGGGGTTGATGAGGATGGTGCGCACGACGCCCTGCTGCCATGCGGTCTTCTTGCGGTGCGGGTTGCGGGCGGCGTCGTGGGCGGAGGGGCAGGGGATGCCTTCGTGGGTGAGTTGGGCGGCGATGGCCTTGTAGCTCATGCCGTCGGTGTGCATGGTGAAGATCCGTTGCACGATCGATGCGGCGGCGGGGTCGGGTTCGAGTTTGTGGATGAGCTGGCCAGCGGCGGCTTTCGAGGGGTTGGGGTGGGGTCCGGCGTCGGTGATCCGGTAGCCGTAGGGCGGCCGTCCGCCGAGGTAGCGGCCCTGGAGCTGGGCCTGGGAGCCCATGGCGGTCCGCACCCGGATCTTGATCCGATTGCGCTCACCCTTGCTCATGCCACCGAAGACGGACATGACCAGATCGTGGGCCTCGTTGTCCGGATCGATAGGACCGCCGACCTCCGGGACCCACAGGGGATGCGGAAGTGGACGAAGACGGGGAAGGTGTTGCCGAACTGGTTGCCGTAGAAGGAGCGTTGGGGTTCTCCGATCACGACGGCGTCGAAGCCGCGGTTCGGGTTGCTGAGGGCTTTGAGGAGTTCGTTGGCGCGGGGGCGGCGCTGCCAGGGCAGGGAGCGGTTGTGGATGATGCGAGATTCGATCCGTGAGGGGATTGCCCCCAACACTCGTCGCAGCCTGTCGGCACTGCGGAACCGGGTTGCAGCTACATTGCCGGGCCTGGCTCATGCTCGCCGGCTGGAGTTCCAGGCTTGAGGATGACGGAGGTGTAGTGGTTGGGGAAGAAGTACGAGTAGGACAGGCTTTCGTCGATGTTGCCGAACTCGTTGCTCATCATGGACATCAGCGCTGTCGTGCGGGTGCCGTCGCTGGCATAGGCGGTGAACGTTTGGTTGGGTGGCAACCCGGTGGCTCCGATCGTGACTTCGTTGAGGCCTGGGAGTGCCCGGATCAGGGCTGTGCCTTGGCCGGAGCTACCGGAGACGCGCAGGGGGAGGTTCTGCGTGCGCATGCCCAGACCTTGCCGGCCCAGGTTTTGTGTGCTGGTGGCCGGAGTGCTGCGCGCCACGTACACCAGCGCCATGGGCGACTGGCCGATGGGGAGGGTCTTGATCACCGAGTTCGTTTTCGTGTCGATGACGTCGACCGCGTCGGAGTTCTGCAGGGCGACGTAGATCCTGGTGTTGTCGGGGCTCGGCCAGATGCCGTGGGGACCGTGTCCGTTGTTGTGGATGGTCTTCACCAGCGTGGGCGCCGTCCCGGTTTTTGATCGGCGGTACACCAAGGTCTCGTTCTTTCCGCCTACGGTCATGTAGGCGTAGTCGACGCCGCCGACCGTGACGAAGTTGGGGTGGTTGGTGCGCGGCCCCGTGTTCAGCACCGCCTCCACATGCAAGGTGCGTGCATTGACCACAGCGGTGGTCCGGCCGTTGGTGGGCATGCCGAGCCAGATGTCCCGGCCGTCGGGTGAGATGGCCTCGTCGGAGGACCCGCCCGCCTGCGCGGGGATCTGCACGCGCTTGATGATCTTGTGGGAGGCCACATCGATCTGGTCCAGCCTCGAGGCGCGCAGGTGGTTGACGTAGGCGAATTTGCCGTCGGGGCTGAAAACCACCTTCGACGGCCCGTCCTCGGTGTGGATCCGGTCGACCTCCTTGCCGGCCCGCCAGTCGAGCACCGAGATGTAGTCCTGGCCGCGCACCGCCACCCACAGGCGCGTGCCGTCCGGCGAGAAGAACCCCTCGTGCGGCGCCCGGCCGACGTACATGGTGCGCACTACTTTGTTGGTTGCGGTGTCAATGATATGGACGGCGTTGGTGGTCACGTCGATCACGTCGAGCCACTTTCCGTCCCGGGAGAAGCCCAGGCCGTGCACGTCGATCTCCCCGTCGTACATCGCCCCCAGCACGTCCGCGCTGGGACTCAACCGCGGCTTGCCCAAAGCGATCGTGCCCAGCACCTTGTTCGTCGCCGGATTGATGACACTCACCGTGTTGGAATCCTGGTCGGCGGTGTACACCCGGTCGTTCCCCGAGATCTTCTGCGCCCCGGGCAGCGCCGGAGCTTGGATCAGCGCGCCATGCACTGGCGGGCTGGCGTTCCACTCCGCTATGGGTCTCAGCGCCGGATCCAGTTGGGAGGCTGCAGGTTCCCGCGCCCCGGACGTCGTACAACTGGCGACCGATACGCACACGACCGCCGCCGCGAGCGCGCGGACCAAGCTGGGTATGGAACCCATGTTCACTCCTTGTGGTCACGTCACCGGCCGCGGATCACCCGCGTCGAAAGCTGCCGCCGGCGGCGCTTGGTTTGTGGGGACTGTGCCGCGCGACGTGAGAGGTTGCGGCAGGGACTGGTTGCTGCGTTCATCGAAGGCCGTCGGCGAGAGCAGCACCTGTCATCGTGGCGCCAAGGTCACCTCTTCCGAACGCGGTCGCGCATTCCCGGACGTGTGACCGACGACGCCGGACATCGGTCGCCTGAACAATCGTCGGACCATCAAGGAATCTAGCGGACATTTTCGACATGTTCACCTCGGCGGGAGGGTTTCACTCGGACGACCCAGCTGCCTGCGAACGGCGGACGAATGCACGGCGGTTCAGGCTTCGCAGGTGTACGCCGAACGAATTCACGCTGGTTCACGGCGGGCCGACCACAACTGCCATCGCTGTAGGTGCCGAGAATCACGTCCGCGCTGGTCACGCGGCATGTTGGTATTCGTGCAGGATGCCGCCGAGGCGGTCGCGTCTCCGGACGTTCAGCTGGGTCAGTTGGGCGGGTTCGGTGATCGGTTCGGGCCGCGGGCGCAGCGGTGCGGCGCCTGCGAGGGCGCGGTGGGGGCGGTGCTGGTTGAAGAACGTCTCGTACTCGGGAAGGCGTGCAGCAGGTGGGTCTGGTTCCAGATCAGGGTGCGGTCGAGGAGTTCAGTTCTGCACGAGCGGATCCAGCGCTCCATAATCGAGTTCATGCGGGGCATCCTGACCCCGGTAGGCACGACCTCGATGCCTTCGTCCGCCAGAACAGCGCCGAGGCCCGCTGGGTAGCGGTGCCCTTGCCGAAAACCTCATCCGCCCAGGTGGGAGCCGGCATGTGGGATGCGCGGGGTCTCGAGCGCGGACGCTCGAATCGGTACTCTCGCGCGGCTGGCGATCACCCCGGCATGATGGCTGGTCGTGCTGCTGCGACTTGCTTACCTGACCGTGACGAACGCGTTCGCCGTGCTACGCCTGCTGCCCATGAGCGACCGGGACAAGGACACGGAGATCCTCGCCCTGCGCCATCAGATCACAGTGCTGGAGCGCCAACTCGGTGGCCAGAAGGTTCGGTTCTCTCCGAGCGATCGCGCGTTCCTGGCGGCGTTGCTGCACCGCCTGCCCGCGCAGGTGCTGCGCAGGATACGGCTGGTGGTACGTCCCGACACGGTGCTGCGCTGGCACCGCGATCTGGTCGCACGCAGCCACGCTGCCCGCTCCCGGCCCAAGCGCCTGGGAAGACCGCGGACCGTACGCTCCATCCGACCGCTGGTGCTGCGACTCGCCCGCGAGAACTCCAACCGGGGATATCGCCGCATCCACGGCGAACTCCTCGTTCTGGGCGTCACGGTGGCCGCCTCCACCGTCTGGGAGATCCTCCAGGAGGCCGGGATCGACCCGGCACCCGGACGCGCTACCAGCACGTGGGCGGACTTCCTGCGCTCCCAGGCCGACGCCCTGATGGCATGCGACTTCCTCGAAACGGTCACCCTGTCGGGGGCACGGATGTATGTGTTCGCGGTGATCGAGCACGCCAGCCGCCGGATCAGGATCCTCGGCGCCACCGCGCACCCCACCGCCACGTGGGTGACGCAAGCCGCGAAGAACCTCGTCATGGACCTCGAAGACGCCCGCCACCGGGCCAGGTTCCTGATACGGGACCGGGACGGGAAGTTTCCCGCCCTCTTCGACACCGTCCTCAACGTTGCGGGGATCGAGGTAGTGCTCAGTGGAGTACGGATGCCGCGCATGAACTCGATCATGGAACGGTGGGTGCAGACCTGCCGGCGCGAGCTGTTGGACCGCACCTTGATCTGGAACCAGCGGCATCTGCTCCACGCGCTACGAGAGTTCGAAGACTTCTACAACTCCCACCGGCCCCATCAGGGCATCGCCAACACCCGCCCGCTACACCCCTTGCCGACGCCGATCAGCCATCCGGAGCAGATCACCCACCTCGACATACGACGACGCCAACGACTCGGCGGCATCCTCCACGAGTACCAACATGCCACCTGAACTGCGCGGATGAGGTTTTCGGCAGGCGCAACGTCAGCTGGCGAGATGGGGTGCCCACGCCCGTGATCTCCAGGGCAGCCCCTCGGAGAGCCAGGAGGTTCCGGCGTCGGCGACGCGGAGAGGTGGGTGAGTTCGGGTGTGGGCGAGGCGAGTCCGTCAGGCGTCGTAGGAGTAGAAGCCCTGCCCGCTCTTACGGCCGAGGCGGCCGGCGGCGACCATACGGCGTAGCAGGGCGGGCGGGGCGTACAAAGGCTCCTTGAACTCCTCGTACATCGATTCGGCCACCGACTGGGCGGTGTCCAGGCCGATGAGGTCGAGCAGGCGCAGCGGTCCCATGGGGTGGGCGCAGCCGAGTTCCATACCGCGGTCGATGTCCTCAGATGCGGCGGAACTGGTCTCGACCATGCGGATGGCGGCCAGCAGGTAGGGCACCAGGAGGGCGTTGACCACGAAACCGGAGCGGTCGGGTGCCTGGATGACCTGCTTGCCCAGTTGCCCGGTAGCGAAGTCACGTGTGCGCTTCAGGGTCTCCTGGCTGGTGGTGAGGGCCGGGATCAGTTCGACCAGCGGTTGCACCGGAACCGGGTTGAAGAAGTGCATGCCAAGGACCTGCTCGGGGCGCTCGGTGGCGATGGCGAGGTCGACGATGGGGATCGACGAGGTATTGGTGGCCAAAATCGCGTGAGGATCCGAGAGGGTCTTGTCGAGGGTCTTGATGATGTCTGTCTTGATGTCCCGGTTCTCGACGACAGCCTCGATGACGACCTGGCGGTCCGCCAGGTCGCCCAGATCATCGGTGAAGGCAAGCCGGTCCAGCGCTTCGTGGCGCTGAGCCTCGGTGAGCTTGCCACGTCGTAGGGCATGGTCCAACGACGCCGTGAGTCGACGGCGACCGGCTTCGGCAGCTTCGCGGGTGGTCTCGGCGACCAGGACGTCGAGACCACGGCGGGCGGCGACCTCGGCGATGCCGGAGCCCATCAGCCCGCAGCCGACGACGCCGAGAAGAGAGACGTTGTCCATATCCATGGGAGGGGGGATCCTTTGCTCAAAGATGTGGGAGAGGAACCAAGGGCGGTGTCCGCCCGGGTCACACGTTGCGGCGGTACTGGCCGCCGACCTCGAAGAACGCCTCGGTGATCTGCTGCAGAGAGCAGACCCGGGCGGCGTCCATCAGCACGGCGAAGACGTTCTCACCCGAGGTGGCCGCTCGCTTGAGGTCGACCAGCGCCTCCTGCGCCTCCTCGCGGTGCCGGGCCTGGAAATCGCGGACTCGGGTCAGTTGGGACTTCTTCTCTGTCTCGGTGGCCCGGGCGAGCTCCACCACCGTGGGCCCTGCCTCCTCGGCATGTGGGTTGCGGAAGGTGTTGACGCCGATGATGGGCAGGGTGCCGTCGTGCTTGCGCTGCTCGTAGAGCATGGACTCGTCCTGGATGCGGCCACGCTGGTAGCCGGTCTCCATGGCGCCGAGCACGCCTCCACGCTCGCTGATGCGGTCGAACTCGATGAGCACCGCCTCCTCCACCAGGTTGGTGAGCTCGTCGATGATGAAGGAGCCCTGCAGGGGGTTCTCGTTCATCGCGAGCCCCCACTCGCGGTTGATGATCAGCTGGATGGCGAGGGCCCGGCGGACGGACTCCTCGGTGGGGGTGGTGACGGCCTCGTCGTAGGCGTTGGTGTGGAGGCTGTTGGCGTTGTCATAGATCGCGATGAGCGCCTGGAGGGTGGTACGGATGTCGTTGAAGTCCATCTCCTGCGCGTGCAGCGACCGGCCCGAGGTCTGGACGTGGTACTTGAGCTTCTGGCTGCGCTCGCCCGCCCCGTACCGCTCCCGCATGGCCACCGCCCAGATGCGGCGGGCGACCCGGCCGAGCACCGAGTACTCCGGGTCCATGCCGTTGGAGAAGAAGAACGACAGGTTGGGTGCGAAGTCGTCGATGTCCATCCCACGGGCGAGGTAGGCCTCAACGTAGGTGAATCCATTGGCGAGGGTAAAGGCGAGCTGGCTTATGGGGTTCGCGCCGGCCTCGGCGATGTGGTAGCCGGATATGGAGACCGAGTAGAAGTTGCGTACCTGGTGCTGGATGAACCACTCCTGGACGTCGGCCATCATGCGCAGGCTGAACTCGGTGGAGAACAGGCAGGTGTTCTGGCCCTGGTCCTCCTTGAGGATGTCGGCCTGGACAGTGCCGCGCACCGAGCGCAGCACCTGCGCCCGGATCTCCTCCGCCTCCTCGGAAGAGGGCTCGTGGCCATGTTCGGCGGTGTAGGCACCGAGCCGCTGGTCGATGGCGGTGTTGAGGAAGAACGCGAGGATCGTGGGAGCGGGCCCGTTGATCGTCATGGACACCGAAGTGGTGGGTGCGACGAGGTCGAAGCCCTGGTAGAGGGCCTTCATGTCCTCCAGTGTCGCCACCGACACCCCGGATGTGCCGACCTTGCCGTAGATGTCGGGGCGTTCGTCGGGATCGCGGCCGTAGAGCGTCACCGAGTCGAACGCGGTGGACAGACGGGTGGCCTCACTGTCCTTGGACAGGTAGTGGAAGCGGCGGTTGGTGCGCTGTGGGTCGCCCTCGCCGGCGAACATCCGCGCCGGGTCCTCACCTTCCCGCTTGAAGGGGAAGACTCCGGCGGTGAACGGGAATCGGCCGGGCAGGTTCTCCGCACGCAGGAAACGCAGCAGCTCGCCATGGTCGGTGAAGCGGGGCAGCGCCACCCTGGGAACCCGGCTACCGGACAGCGACTCGCGCACCAAAGCGGTGCGCAGCTCGCGGTCCCGCACGGTCACCACCAGCTCATCGCCCGAGTACGCGGCCACGGTGGCGGGCCACTCGTCGAGCAGTCGGCGCACCTCGGGCGCCAACTCGGCCTCGGCGGCGCCCAGCAGCGTGCGTACATCGGCGGCGTCCAGCCTGGCGGCGGCCAACTCGTCACGGACGGCGGCCAGGCGCTGCACTTGCCGCGCCCGCTCCACCTGGGCCGCAGTCTCGGTGTGGTAGCCGCGTACGCTCTCAGCGATCTCGGCCAGATAACGGACGCGGGACGGAGGGACGATCTGGGCCGCTCCGCTGGAGTGGCGCACCGAGGCGTCAGGCAGCGTGCCGGGCTGCACGGGCAGGCCACGCTCGGAGAGCAGACCCCGCAGGTGCTGGTACAAAGCAGTAACGCCGTCGTCGTTGAAGGTGGCGGCGGAGGTGCCGAACACGGGCATGTCCTCAGGACGAGAGTTGAACGCCTCGCGACTGCGTATGAGTTGGCGGCCGACATCGCGCAACGCGTCCTGGGCGCCGCGCCGCTCGAACTTGTTGATCGCCACCACGTCGGCGAAGTCGAGCATGTCGATCTTCTCCAGCTGGGAGGCGGCACCGAACTCGGGCGTCATCACATACAACGAGACATCCGAGAACGGCACGATCGCAGCGTCGCCCTGGCCGATGCCCGGCGTCTCGACGATGACCAGGTCGTAGCCGGCCGCCTTGCAGGCACTGATCACGTCGCTCAGGTAACCCGGCAGTTCGCCGGTGCCGCGGGTGGCCAGCGAACGGAAGAAGATCTGGTCACCCAGCGAGTTCATCCGAATGCGGTCACCCAGCAGGGCACCACCTCCGCGCCGACGAGTCGGGTCCACCGCCAGCACCGCCACCCGCAGCTTGTCCTGCTGGTCGACGCGCAGCCGACGGAGCAACTCGTCGGTGAGCGACGACTTGCCCGAGCCCCCCGTCCCGGTAGTGCCCAGGACCGGAACCGGTCGGCTACTCGCCGCCTCGCGGAGCGCCCGAAGCTCACCCACGGGCACGACCCCGGCCTCAATGCCGGTGATCAGCCGCGCCAGCGCGGGCCGTTCACCGGCGATGACGGATTCGACGGAAGCCGGAGCGGTCTGCCACAGGCCGGTGTCGCACTCCCGGATCAGTATGTTGATCATGCCGGCCAGGCCGAGGCGCTGTCCGTCCTCGGGGGAGAAGACCCGCACCCCCGCTCGGGCCAGCCGCGCCACCTCGTCAGGCACGATCACCCCGCCACCGCCCCCGAAGACCTTGACGTGCCCGGCGCCACGCTCACGCAGCAACTGCACCAGGTACTCGAAGTACTCGACGTGTCCGCCCTGGTAGGAGCTGACGGCCACGCCCTGCGCGTCCTCCTCCAACGCTGCGTCCACCACTTCGCTCACCGAGCGGTTGTGGCCCAAGTGGATCACCTCGGCACCCTGCGCCTGCAGAATGCGCCGCATGATGTTGATGGACGCGTCGTGCCCGTCGAACAGGCTTGAGGCCGTGACGAAGCGGACCGGGTGCTGGGCCCGATAGAGCTGGGGTGCAGGGATGTCAGCTGACACTATGCCCTCCAAAACGGCCACCTCCCGCGGCGGCGGAGATCAGAAATCGTGACGATCTCGTCGAGGCGGAGCAGTATTCGTGCGATCGTCGAGGCCGAGCCAAACCTCCGCAGGAGGGCTCATTGCCATGCCCTTTGCGTACGGCGGCCCACCTGGGACCGACGACTCCTTCCGGAAGGTGGGCAGCTCTCCCGGGAGGCTGCTGACTCTCTCTGATTTCGCCGACTCGTATGTGGGCATGCCGCTCATCGTCAACATCCCCTTCGCTTTCGAGCATCTCGCGGTCGCTGCAGTGACCACCGACGTAGCAGGCCGCCCGGCCGTCAGCCGTCTTGTCGCGGGGGCAAGGCCGACACTGCGGGGTGGTCGAAGTCGACGGGCCCGAGCTTCGCCGCGCCGCCCGGAGTTCCCAGGTCCTTGAAGAACTCGACATTGATCGCGCGGAAGGTGCTCCACTCAGGGAGGACGTCGTCCTCGTAGTAGATGGCCTCGACCGGGCACACCGGTTCGCAGGCCCCGCAGTCGACGCACTCCTCGGGATTGATGTAGAGCATCCGCGTTCCCTCGTAGATGCAGTCGACCGGGCATTCTTCCACGCATGCGCGGTCCTTGAGATCAACGCACGGCTGTGCAATGACGTACGTCACCGGTCCCCTTGATGTTCGTGCCTGAGCGTCATCCCGCAGCCCCTCATGAGTGGCCTCGCCACGACTGTGGAGGCTGGAGTGTTTACCGCCTTTGTGATCGATGATAGATTATCAGAACGAACCTTGTTGTCGCTACCCAAGTTGCGGGGAAGGTCGGGTCTCCGCGACCGAGGGAGAAGTCCGTGATCAACGGTAAGTTCGTGGTAGATGCCACAGTCCACCCCTTCGACTGCAGTCAGCAGAACTGGGGCGACGGGTACAAGCAGGTCCTGGGCGGCTTCCACCATCACCGTCTCTACAACAAGGTTGTCGAGGCCACGGAGCCTGACCATCCCAGCCAGGACCGAACGTTCTCCCTGGGCCAGGACATCCAGGCGGCCGGTGTCCCGATGGCGAGGGACGGAATCCGCGGCTTCCACCTCAGGCCCGCTCACTTCATGATGTACGGCGGCGGCGAGGCGAGCGGTTGTTCGGCCAGCGGTGACAACTGCTTCAGCGCCGAGTACTGCATCGGCCTTCGGATCCACGGGGTAACGACCCGCGCCGACGCCTTCTGCCATGGCTGGATGGACGAGACTCTCTACCACGGCTGCAGCCGGAATGCCATCAACGGCTTCGGTGTGAGCAAGCTCGGCATCCAGAGCGCGACCAACTTCGTGACCCGCGGCGTTCTCTTCGACGTGGCGCGCGCCAGAGGGGTGCGAAGCCCTTCCGTCGACGATCGGGTCAGCGTCGAGGATCTGGTGGACTGTGGCGCGCCGGCGCTGGAACCCGGTGACGTGGCCCTGCTTCGCACAGGGTGGCGCAACGTCTTCTACGACCATGCGGAGAACTACGGCATGTACATACTCGAGCTTCTTGACCTCGAAGAGCCCTCGGAGGCTGGCGCAGGCGGGTTCCTCTTCGGGATGGCCCCGCTCCGAATAACGGCGCCACGGGCAGCCCGGTCAATCCCTTCGCCTTCATCCAGCCGCAGCTAGGCCTGCCGACATGGACGTGCAGCAGCTCAACAGTGTGGTGATCCGGTTCGCGGGTGACTCGGGCGACGGGATGCAGCTGACCGGTGACCGGTTCACCCAGGAGACGGCGTCGTTCGGGAACGATCTGGCGACGTTCCCGAACTTTCCTGCGGAGATCCGGGCGCCGCAGGGGACGTTGCCGGGGGTGTCGTCGTTCCAGGTGCATTTTGCCGACCATGAGATCTTCACCGCGGGGGATGCGCCGGATGTGCTGGTGGCGATGAACCCGGCGGCGCTCAAGGCGAACCTGGGCGATATCAAGAGGGGCGCCACGGTGATCGTGGACTACCACGACTTCACGGCGCGGAACCTGGCCAAGGCGGGGTATGCGGCCAACCCGTTGGACGAGGAGGGGCCGGGCAGCCTGGGGTCGGAGTATGTGGTGCACGCCCTGGATCTGACCGGGATGACGGTCGAGGCGGTCAAGGGGTTCGGGCTGTCGCGCAAGGACGCGGCGCGGGCGAAGAACATGTTCGCGTTGGGGATGCTGTCGTGGATGTATGGGCGGCCGACCGAGACCACGATCGGGTTCTTGGAGCGCCGGTTCGCCAAGGCCTCCGACATCCGGGACGCGAACGTGGCGGCGTTCCGGGCGGGCTGGAACTTCGGGGAGACCACCGAGGCGTTCGCCGTGCAGTACGAGGTCAGGCCGGCGCCGATGGCGCCGGGGACGTACCGCAACATCAGCGGCAACCTGGCGCTGGCCTACGGGCTGACTGCCGGCGCGGTCCAGTCCGGGTTGGGGCTGTTCCTGGGCTCCTACCCGATCACCCCTGCCTCCGACATCCTGCACGAGCTGTCCAAGCACAAGCAGTTCGGGGTCACCACGTTCCAGGCCGAGGACGAGATCGCCGCGGTCGGCGCCGCCCTGGGCGCCAGCTTCGCCGGGTCCCTTGGTGTCACGACGACCTCCGGGCCCGGGATCGCCCTGAAGAGCGAGACGATCGGGCTGGCGGTGGCACTGGAGCTGCCCCTGGTGGTGGTGGACGTGCAGCGCGGCGGTCCGTCGACCGGGCTGCCCACCAAGACCGAGCAGGCCGACCTGTTGCAGGCCATGTTCGGCCGCAACGGCGAGTCCCCCGTCCCCATCGTGGCCCCCCGGTCACCCGCGGACTGCTTCACCGCTGCGCTGGAGGCGGTCCGGATCGCCATCGGCTACCGCACCCCGGTCTTGCTCTTGTCCGACGGGTACCTGGCCAACGGGTCCGAGCCCTGGCACATCCCCGACGTCGACCAGCTCCCGGTCATCGACCCCGCCTTCGCCCAGGGCCCCAACGACGAGACCGGGTTCCTGCCCTACAAGCGCGACGCCCAGACCCTGGCCCGCCCCTGGGCGATCCCCGGCACCCCCGGCCTGGAGCACCGCATCGGCGGGCTGGAGAAGAAGGACGGCTCCGGCGACATCTCTTACGACCCGGCCAACCACGATTTCATGGTCCGCACCCGCCAGGCCAAGATCGACCGGATCGCCGAATCCCTGCCACCACTGGAGGTCGACGACCCGTCTGGCCTACCCGGGCACGGACAGGCGAGGGTGCTGGTGCTCGGCTGGGGGTCGACGTACGGGCCGATCGGGGCCGCCTGCCGCCGGGTCCGTGACGCCGGCCACCCGGTGGCCCAGCTGCACCTGCGCCACCTCAACCCGTTCCCCCACGACCTCGGCGAGATCCTCAAGCGGTACGACGCCGTCATGGTTCCCGAGATGAACCTCGGCCAGCTCTCCCTGCTGCTGCGCGCCAAGTACCTGGTCGACGTCATCGGCTACAACCACGTCCGCGGACTCCCGCTGAAGGCCGCCGAGCTCGCTGACGCCATCACCGACCTCATCGCCCACACCACCGGTGAGATCAGCGAGTCCGATACCTCCGAGTCCGGCAAGATGGAGGGCGTGCAATGACCACGGACAGTACCGTCGACCTGGGGTTCCCGGGGTTGCGTGGCCTGCCGACGACGGATGTGCCGTAGACACGGAAGGAGTGCACCTCCGACCAGGAGGTGCACCGGGGGCTGTCGGAGAACAAGTCGTGGGCGATGGCTCTTCACGCGCCGGGCCAGCAGGATGTTGACCGACACGTTATTGATCGACAGCCCTCTGGTGTCCGGGGTGCGGGGGCTATGTGGTGCTTGCGGCGGTGCAGGGGTGCCTGCCCGACCTGGGACTGAGCCGGCACCGTCGACTTCGACCGCAAGCACCTCACTACCGACGCCGGCTACCTCAGCCGCGCCCTCATCGGCGTATTCCACTCCGTGGACAGGCCCAGCTACGACGACCTCGCCCGCCGGCAGGTCACCCAAACCACCCAAACCACCCAAACCACCCAGGCACCACCAGTACCCCCGAGGGCCGCAGCCGGGCTCTGGCCGGGCTGCTGGCCGGCGGCGACACCTGGACCGTCGTCCGACCTCCGTCCGGGGACGGCGATCGAGACAGGTGAACGCCGACATTCCGAGCTGATCGCGCGCGATCACCAGCCGCTGCTGGTTGACGAGTCCCACAGGATGGTCATCAGTATGTATTTGATCAACGATCCCATACTTACGATCATTCATAATCCATGATATACCTGTGCCGTAATCGTTAGCTGACGACATTGCAGGTCGGACAGAGACGTCTCTGACCGGCCGATCCGCGATCCGCGATCCACGATCCCCGGGAGCGATCAGATGCCTGCGAACGATCCTCCGTTTTATCCGGTGCCCCGATCGTGCCCCCTGCACCCCAGCGAGGCGCTGGCCGACTTGCAAGCACTTTCACCCCTCACCAAAGTGCAGATCTGGAATGAGCAGCCGGCGTGGCTCGTCACCCGTCACGCAGAGCTTCTTCAGCTGCTCGTCGACCCAAGGCTGAGCGTCAATTCAGAGCGTCAGGGCTATCCGAGTGCGAACCTTGCGGCGGCCCAGATGCGCGAGCAATTCCCGACGTTCCTGCAAATGGACGCCCCGGAGCATCAGATCTTGCGCCGCATGGTCGCGTCTGATTTCAGCGTGAAGAAGTCGGAGGCGCGGCGCGCCGAGATCGACGAGATCGTGAAGGACGCCCTCGAATCTCTCCTGCAGCTGACTCCGCCGGTCGATTTTATCGAGGAGTTCGCTCTGGTAGTTCCGTCCATGGTGATTGCGCGGATCCTGGGAGTGCCGTACAAGGATCACAAGTTCTTCCAGTCGCGTAGCCATACCTTCACGTCGAGCAACTCGACTCCGGAGGAGATTCGGGTTGCGACCGGCGAGATGCGGGAGTATCTGACCGAGCTCGTCACCTCCAAGAATCGAGAGCCCGGAGACGACCTCCTCAGCCGGCTCGTGGTCAAACATATGCGGACCGGCGAGCTCAGCCTCGATCAGGTGGTAGCCCATGCTCGCCTGCTCCTGGCCGGTGGCCACGACACGACAGCCAGCATGATAGGCCTTGGCACGCTGGCCCTGCTGTTGCACCCCGACCAGCGCTCTCTGCTGGCCAATGACCGAACCCATATGCGAAACGCCGTCGAGGAGATGCTGCGCTTCACCACCATCACCCACATCGGTCGCAGGCGAGTAGCCACCAGCGATATCTCGATTGGAGAGGTGACAATCAAGGCAGGGGAGGGGGTCATCGCGGACGCCTTCATCGGTAACAGAGATCCACGTGTTTTCGAGGATCCCGATTCTTTCGACATCGACCGCGACACCCGCGCGCACATCGCGTTTGGATATGGCCCGCACCAGTGTATTGGCCAGAATCTCGCGCGCGTGGAGCTCCAGGTCGTCTTCAACCAATTGTTGGACAAGATCCCGACAATGCGACTTGCCGTGGATTTCGAGGAATTGCGCTTCAAGGAGTCAGCCATCATATATGGGCTCGAGGCTCTGCCGATCGCTTGGTAACCGGCAGTTCCGGCCCAAAATTCCCGAGGGGACGAAGTGCCTGAAGTCGAGATGGCCGATGCTGGAGCGGCGCAGCCGCCCTGCCAGGGAAAGGGGTGACGTCCATGGGTATCGAGGTATGCGTTCGCTTCGATATGAGGGCGCCAGAGTGGGGTGCTTCTCGGAGTGAGCTGTACGCCACCGCGCATGCTATGGCGGAGTTCGCCGACCAAGTGGGGTTTCACACCTTGCTTGTGGGAGAGCACCATGGCACCGAGGACGGATACACGTCTGCACCATTCGTTGTTGCAGCGTCGCTCGCTGCCCGTACTCGCGCGATGCGGATCAGGCTGCGCGCGGTCCTTCTTCCGCTGCACGACCCGGTTCACTTCGCAGAAGAACTTGCCACGCTTGACGTACTCACAGACGGCCGTGCGGAGGCTGTGCTGGGACTGGGCTACGTACCGTCTGAATTTGCCATGTTCGGGCTGGAACCAAGGTCGCGCGTCAGGCGTCTCGAAAAAGGAATCGAGATCCTCACCGCAGCGGTGTCGGGCCAAGCCATAAGCACCGATGGCCGGCGGGGGCGGATCTCGCCACTCCCCGTGCAGGAGGACCTTCCCCTCTATCTCGGCGGCGGTGTCCTCGCGGCAGCGCGCCGGGCGGCGCGGTTCGGCCTGGGCTTCGCGCCCCACCTCCCAAGCCCAGAACTTCTTCAGACATATGAGGCCGAGTGCGCGCGCGGGAACGTTGTGGGTCGGGTGATTCCCAATCCCGGGCACTACGCCATGTTCGTCACCGAGGATCCGGATGATTTTTGGCGTATTTTGGAGCCACACGCCCGTCACAACGCAAACGAGTACTCCAAGATGGCTGTGGCAACGGACACCACGAGCACATTCGTTCCGGCGAACCCAGATGACAGTCTCGATGACCTGAAGAAGCGTGCCAGCACCTGGGTGGTTACACCAGATGAATGCATCGAGCTCGCACAGTCGTTGGCGGAGCAAGGTGGATCGTTCCAGTTTGTTCCTCTCCTTGGGGGCCTCGCACCCGAGTTCGGCTGGTCATCTCTCAGGCTCTTTGCTGACGAGGTGCTGCCCGAGCTCAAGAAGCGGGATTTGTTGGCGGCAATGCCGACACGTCCAGATCGGCCTGTTAAGGGAGAAACTCTGTGATGGAACATTCCAGCGACGTGACAGTAGCCGAGTATGTCGCCGTGAGCCAGCTGCTAAGTCTCTACGGGCATCTATTCGACGCGAAGAAATGGAACGAACTGGATCAGGTCTTTCACACTGACTGTGTCGTCGACTACCGGGACTCGGGTCGCGATAAGGTGGTCGGGCTCGATTCGCTTCGAGAGCACATGCGAAACAATCCGCCAACAGTCATTTCCCACATGGCTACCAACCTTTACGTCTGGCGCAAGGACGATCTGCTAGAGGCACGGAGCAAACTCATCGCTCCCCTGCCTGACGGTACGACGCTGAGCGGGGTTTACGAAGACGTCTTGTGCGAGACACGCTCTGGCTGGCGAGTCGCCGAGCGGGTGGTGCGCCTGCGGCGATCGGTCGAGGACACCTTCTAACGCGAACTGCAGCCGCCGGTGGAGGCCTACTGCCAGCGGTGCTGCCAATGCCGCGGGGGACCTTGCCGAGCTGAGGCACCTTCGCAACGAGTGTCGTCGCAGCAACGTCGAGCGCGCTTCGGATCGCGAGGACGCAGGCCGTCACACCGAGACGCGGCCGGAACCATCAGACGATGGTCCAGGTGCCTCCGTCCTGTACTCCCGCTTGCCGGGCGGCCGCTAGTGTTTTGTGATTCTGTTTGTGGAACCTGAGGCGTCTGTGATCGTTGAGTCTGGTATGGATCTCTCCTCTGAACAGATGGCTGAGCTACGGGAGTTGGCGGGTTCGCGGGATGTGCCGACTGTCGTGGCGCTTCGCGCAGGATCGTGTTGTGGTCGGCCGAGGGGCGGCGGCGAAAGGACATGACCGAGCTCACCGGTGTAGCACCGCTGACGGTGGACCGCTGCAAGTCCCGCTAATGCGGAGCGGGGTGCCGCCGGACTGCAGGACAAACGCCGGGGCGGGCCGCGAACTCAGGTGCCGCCTCGGGCGCGGGCCCGGGTGATCGCCTTGACGAGGATGTCCCCGCCGGCGGATTACGGGCTCTCGCACTGGTCGACGCGAACGCTGGCCGACCACTTGAAGCGGCGCGAAGGCATTTCGGTGTCCATCGCGCGCCTGGCCGCGCCGACTGGCGCGCCTGCTGGCGCGCTCGGCCCTGACGGTGTCCCTGAGCGTGCACAGCGCCGTGCGCATAGGGCGGCCAGGCCGCGCGGGCGAGCAGCTACCACCGCGCCGCCAGGCGTTCACGGTGGACGGCAAGTGCCTGCGCGGGGCCGTCCGCGCCGACGGCAGCCGGGCATTCGTCATGACCGCAGTCCGGCATGGCGACGCCCTCACCGCCGCCCTGCGCGAGATCGGCGCGAAGACGAACGAAATCCTCGAGTTCGCCCCGCTGCTGGATGCCGCGGACGACACGGACCTGGCCGATGCCGTGGTCACCGTGGACGCCCTGCACGCACAGAAGGAGCACGCCCGCTACCTCGTTGAGGACCGAGGCGCTCACTACCTGTTGTCCGTAAAGAACAACCAGCCCACGCTGGCAGGTCAGTTGAGGGCGCTGCCTTGGAAGGACGTACCCGTCCTGGACCGCTCCCGCGACCGCGGGCACGGTCGGGAAGAGGTCCGCGCGGTGAAGGTCTGCAGCGTCGACGGACTGCTGTTCCCCCACGCCCGCCAGGTCGTGCGGATCCACCGGAAACGACGCCGTATCGGAACGAAGAGATGGCAGACCGAGACCTCTACGCCGTCACCGACCTGTCCGCGTACCAGGCCAACGCGGCCGAGATCGCGGCCTGGGCCCGCGGCCACTGGATCATCGCGAACACCGTCCACTGGACCAAGGACGTCACCTTCGCCGAGGACGCGAGCAGGGTCCGCCGCCGTCGCACCCCCGCCGTCATGAGCGCGCTACGCGACCTCGCCCGTGGCGCCCTTCACCGGGCCGGCTGGGCCAACATCGCCAGCGGCCGTCGCGCTCACACCCAACCCGAAGCCATCCTCGCCCTCCACGGAATCCCATGATCAAAACCGGACGATCAGGACTCTCCCCGGGGCCCTGGCACCGTTCGGGCACCTTCAAGATCTCGAAAGACCCGGCGTTCGCGGAGAAGGCCGCCGATGTCGTCGGCCTGTACCTGGCCCCGCCCGGTGGCGCCGTGGTGCTGTCGGGCGACGAGAAGACGCGGGTGCAGGCCCTGGATCGGACCCAGCCGGTGCTGCCGGTGGCCTTCGCGGCCACCGAGAAGCGCACCCACGACTACGTCCGGCACGGCACCACGAACCTGTTCGCCGCGCTGAACGTCATGACCGGTGAAGTGCTGGGCGAGTGCAAGCCGAACCGGAACGGCGCGAACTTCCTGGCGTTCCTGAAGAAGGTCGTCGAGCCGCATGCGGAGAACGCCGGGGCCCTGCCCCGGACGTGAAGGTGTGGCTGGCGAATAACCCGCACGTCCACTTCCATTTCACCCCCGTCGGGTCCTCGTGGCTGAACCGGATCGAGATCTGGTTCGGGATCATCACCTGGCAGTCCATGGTCACACTGGCGACGCCGCCACCAGCACCGCGCAGCCACCTGCCACCGCCGCTGGAACGAGATCACCGCAGCTACGACCACATGACCAACCTCGAAGATCACGAACTGCGATCACGAACTGCAGCTGTCGTGTTCAGACCGCGAGGATCGGGTGAGTCCGTGCCCGGTCAGCAGGACACGCTGTAGTCGAGGCATGTCCGGCCGGATCACCAGGGTCGTGAGTGCACACTGATGCCATGCGTGTCTGCTCCATCCTCGTGGGCAACACGGAACAAAACCGCGGTCGGTGTCCTGACTCCCGGATCAGCGCGCGCCGTCCGCCTTCCCGACATCTCGCTCGTCAGTGGCGTCCTACTCGACGACGTACTCCCCGGTCACAGTGGCGGGACCGTGCCAGTTTCACACCGGCTTCCCTGCACCGCGGGCGTTCCTCACGAGGAGATAGTTGGACGTCCTAGTAAATCCACCCCGACACGCTCGCGATTGCGTCGGCCTCAGACGTCGTTGCCATTGACGGACAGCCGGCCGAAGCTCCCACGGAAGTAAGCCAGGGGCATTCCCGCACGCCCTCCCGCTCGCTCGACCTCGCCGATGATCACGACGTGGGTTCCCGCGATGAGTTCGTCGGCGACCCGGCACTCGAAGGTCGCCAGCGCGTCGGGCAGCAGTGGGGCGCCGCGGTCCCCCCGGGCGATGTTGAGATCGGTGAAAGAGGAGCCCTGGCGAGCGAAGCGCGACGCAAACTCCGACTGGTCCTCCGCAAGCACGTTCACCGCGAAGTGGCGGCTCGCCACGACCGCCCGTCCGGTCCTGGAGGACCTGTTCATGCTGACCAGCAGCATGGGCGGTTCGAGGGAGACGGACGTCATCGAGCTGGCGGTGGTGCCGTACGGTATTCCGTCACTCAAGGTGGTGACCACGGTGACACCGCTGGCGAACCGTCCGATGAGATCCCGGAATTCCTCACTGGTGACCGTTGCCATCAGGCAACCTCCGTTGCGCCCGGTTGAGGATGGTCTCCACGTGCCGCATGTGCGCCGCGTCGACCAGCATGCCGTTGACCGCGATCGCTCCGGTGCCCGAACTCTCGGCCGCTCGATAGGCGTCACGGGTGGTGTTCGCCCACTCGATCTCCTCCGGTGTGGGGCTGAAGACCGCGTTGGCGATTGGAACCTGACTGGGGTGGATACACCATTTGCCGTCGAAACCGAGCATGCCGGCGGCGTCGCAGTAGCGCCGGTACGCCTCCTCGTCCCGGTAGTTCGGAGAGGGATAGTCGATGGCGTCGATGCCGGCCGCACGGGCCGCCGCGACGACGGTGGATCGCGCGTAGTGCCAGAAATCCCCGGGGTAGCTGCGTACCGGCTGGAAATCGGTGTCGACCCGGGCGCGGAGCGAGGCCGACAGGTCGCCGGCGCCCAGAATGACCGCTTCCAGGCGCGGGCTCGCCGCAGCGATCTCGAATGCGTTGCCGAGCCCCTCGGCCTCCTCTATCAGTACTTCGAGGCCGATTCGGTGGGTGAGACCGAGCTTGGCTTCGAGCTGGCTGAGCAGGACGTCGAACCACCACACGTCCCTGGCGCTGCGTGCTTTGGGGACGATGATGACGTCGAGGTTGTGCCCGGCGGCCGAGACGATCTCCACGACGTCGTCGTGGCACCAGATCGTGTCCAGGCCATTGACCCGGACCGCCCGGACCGTATCGCCCCAGTCGTACTCGTTGAGGGCCTTGATGATGTTCGCCCGGCCCTGGGCCTTCGCGCTCGGCGCACAGGCGTCTTCGAGGTCCATGAAGACGAGGTCGGCACCGATACCCGGCGCCTTGGCCAGCATCTTCTCGCTGCTGGCCGGTGTGGCCAGTTCCGAACGGCGGATACGTCTGGTCATTGAACCTCCTGGTCAGATGGTTCCGTTGGCGCGCAACTCGGCGCGACGGGTGGCGTCGATCCCGAGGAGATCGCCGTATACGCGGTCGTTGTGGGCGCCCAGTGGTGGGCCGAGGTGCCGGACCGTGGCGGGGGTGGCGCTGAGGCGCGCGGTGGGTGCCTGGACCCGGATCGGCCCCAGCTCGGGGTCGTCGAACGCCGGGAAGGTGCCGCGGGCGGCGAGGTGCGGATCGTTCAGCAGCGCCTCGGCGTCGTAGACGCGGGCCACGGCGCAGTCGTTGGCCTCGAAGGCGGCCAGGGCATCGGCCAGGGTCTGCTGTGCCACCCAGGCGGCCACCACTTCGTCGATCTCGTCACCGTGTGCCGCGCGACCGGCCGGTTCGTAGTAGCCGGGGTCGCTCGCGAGGTCGGGGCGTCCCACGACGGTGAAGACCCGCTGTGCCATACGTGGTGAGGCCGAGGATATTGCGAGCCATCCTCCGTCCTTCGCGCGGTAGCAGTTACGGGGTGCGCTCGCGTCGAAACGGCTGCCGGAGCGCACGGCGATGGTTCCGAGCTGGTCGTACGCCAGCGTCGCGGACTCGATCAGCCGGGCCAGGGGCTCGATGAGGTTGACGTCGACGACCTGACCTTGGCCGCCGTGGACGTCACGGTGGTACAGCGCGGCCAGCACGGCGTGGGTCGCCGCCAGCGAGGCGACGCCGTCGGCCAGCATGAACGGCGGCAGCGAGGGCGGCCCGCCCGGTTCGCCCACCAGATGCGCGAAACCGCTCATGGCCTCGGCCAGCGTGCCGTAGCCGGGCTTGTCGCTGTAGGGCCCGCCGGCGCCGTACCCGGAGACATGGAGGACCACGAGCCGCGGGTGCCGGGCGACGACGTCCGCGGGGGTCAGGCCCCAGCGCGCCAGTGCACTGGGGCGGCTGCCCAGGATGACCACATCGGCGAGGTCGAGGAGCTGGTGCAGCAGTGCCTGCCCTTCCGCCGCGCGGAGGTCGAGCGTGACGCACTGCTTGTTACGGCTCACGCTCTTCCAGACCAGGCCCAGCCCATTTTTCATGTCGCCCCAGGTCCGGAGCGGATCACCGGTGCCGGGCTGCTCGACCTTGATCACCTCGGCGCCCAGTTCGCCGAGATTCGTGGCGACCATCGGGCCGGCGACGAGTGTGGCCGCGTCGATGACTCTGATCCCCTGGAGCGCTGCCTGTGTACCCTGTGCAGACTCAGACATGGGCGGGTCCCGCGGGCTGCCGCGGAGCAGCCGGCGAGCGCTCAAGCCCCAGATGCTCACGCAGAGTGGAACCGGTGTACTCGGTGCGGTACAGACCCCGTCGCTGCAACTCCGGCACCACCATACGGACGACGTCCTCGAAGGATCCTGGCAGATGGGTCGCGGCGAGCACGAAGCCGTCACAGGCGTCTGTCATGAACCACTCCTCCATCTGGTCCGCGACCTGGGTGGCCGTGCCGACGAAACGTGGTCCTTGAAGCAGGGTTGCCCGGTGTCCCGCGAGGTCGCGAATGCGTACGGTGTCGCCGATGTGGGTGCGCAGGTTCTGCACCAGCCCACGGATTCCGGTCGACTTGTCGATGAGCTCGTCCGTCACGATCTCGTCGAGATCGTGTGCCGAGAAGTCGTAGTTCATCAGCTCGGACAGGAGGGTCAGCGACGCCATCGGATCAACGAGGTCGTTGAGGAACATCTGCTCACGCTCGGCGGCGTGCGCCTCCGATTCCCCGACGACGGCGTAGGCCATGGGGCAGATCTTCACTGCGCCGGGGTCACGGCCGAACTCGGCGATCCGCGCCTTCTGCTCGGCGTAATGGCTCCGCGCCACCTCGATGCCCGGGTCGCCAGTGAAGATCAGTTCGGCCCACCGCGCGGCGAAGTCGCGTCCCCGTCCGGACGAGCCCGCCTGGAGCAAGACCGGATGGCCCTGCGGGGAACGCGGGACCGTCAGCGGGCCTCGGACATCGAAGTGCGCACCGTGGTAGTTCAGTTCGTGGACCTTGCTGGGATCGGCGTAGATGCCGGACGCGCGGTCGCGCACCAGCGCCCCGTCCTCCCAGGTGTCCCATAGCCCGACGACCGCTTCGAGGAACTCATCCGCGCGGTCATAGCGCTCGGTGGGACTCATGTGCTGGTTCACGCCGAAGTTCTGGGCCTCGCGGTCGTTGACCGACGTCACCACGTTCCACGCGGCACGGCCGCCGCTGAGGTGGTCGAGCGTCCCGAATGTCCGCGCGACGTGAAACGGCGCGTGGTAGGTGGTGGAGTAGGTCGCCCCCAGGCCGATCCGTGAGGTCGCCTGGCTGAGCACTCCCAGGATCACGCTCAGGTCGAGCTTCACCGGTCGGGCACCGTACCGCACCGCGTCGGCGACCGACCCTCCGTGGATCCCCGGCATCGCGAGCCGGTCGTCGAAGAACATCAGGTCGAACAGGCCGCGTTCCAGCAGCCGGCCGAGGTCGGCGTAGTACGAGGCGTCGAGATATCTGTGCTCGGTCGCCGGATGGCGCCAGGAACCGGCGTAGACGGACGTATTGCCTGCCTGCATGAACGCGACCAGCGCCAGCTGGTCTCCTGGTTGTCTACTCATGGATCAACAATAACCTATCTAATATATTCGATTCAATATTCTGGCGATGATACCCTTCCGGCGTGAGGCAGAACCTGGTCGGCGAGATCGGCGGGACCGTGCGCCAGCGTGCGGAGCGGGAGCTCCGTGACCGCATCCTGACCGGGGTGCTGCCCGCGGGGACGCGGCTCGATCTCGACCGCATCTCCGAGGAGTTCGGCATCAGCCGCACACCGGTTCGTGAAGCGCTGCTGGAACTGTCCTTCCAGGGGCTCGTGGAGATCGCTCCGCGCAGTCGCGTCGTCGTCATCGGGGCCACCCCCGGCGAGACGATGGACAATTTCGCGATCCTCGCCGCCCTGAGCGGCAAGGCCGCGGAGTGGGCGGCGAAGAGGATCACACCGGAAGCGCTGAAGGAACTCGAAGGCGCCGCAGATGCCCTCTCGACCACGCCCCCCGGCCCCGCTCTGATCGACGCCAACTGGCGCTTCCACCACATCATCAACACCTCCACCGGAGTGCCGCATCTGCTGTCCCTGATGAGGCAGGCGGTGCGCCTGATTCCGTCGAACTTTCTGGCCGTCATGCCTGTTCACAACCGACGAGAGCACGACGAGTTGCTCGATCACCTGCGGCGGGGCGACGCCGTACAGGCGCGGACCGTTGCCGAACAGCATGTTCTCGGAGCCGGCGAGGCGTTGGCGGACTGGCTCCGCCAATGACAGTGCGGGATCCGCTGGACGAGGTCGACACCGGGGGCCGCCGTCAACGCCAGGGAGTGTCATGAATCAGGTGGATACACCCTCAGATGGGTCACCTGATGGGCACGGTAACGGGTCACCTGATCGGGAGAGCTGACGGCGTGTCGGTTGCGGTGCCGGATCAGAGCGTTGACGGTGCCAATGTGGTACGTGTGATGACCAAGAGCCGTCAGGAGCGGCGGAGCCGGGGCTTTCTCCGCTGCTGCTGGACGAGCTGGCCGCCGAGCGGGTCCGGCGGGGCGAGGGCCTGCGGCTGATGGGCGAGGGAGGGCGGGCTGTTGCCGCAGCTCACCCGGCACCTGATGCAGGCCGCGCTGGAGGCCGAGATGGACGTGCACCTGGAGGCGGAAGCCGGCCGCACCGGTGGTCTGGGCTCGCGCTCGGGAGGCGACGCCCGCAACGGCTACCGGGCCAACAATGCGATCGAGAGCCTCAACGCCCGCTACCGCCGCTCCGTCAACGCCTGCGGGCGTTTCCCCAACGACACCGCTGCTCTCAACGGCTCTACCTTTGATCTTGGCCGGTGCTCCGCCCTTCAGGACTCCGTTGGGAAAGGGACGAACCGCCGGCCGTGGTGGTCACTTTGGCTCACGGACCCGCAGGTCAAGTGATCCACTCCCAGCCAGAGTGCGAGCCGGGATGCCCGCCCTGTCCTTTTGCCAACGGAGTCCTTCAGGGCGGGGGTGAAGGCCATCCTTGGCCCGGAGGCCCGGAGGCCCGGAGGCCCGGAGGCCCGGAGGCCCGGAGGCCGGGAGGCCCGGAGGCCCGGAGTGTTCTGCGTCTCCGGGGTGACGGTCATACGGGACGCTGCTGGTTGTCGATGTACTGCTTGACGACGGTCAGGGGTGCCCCGCCGCATGATCCTGCGAAGTAAATCTCCCCGCTCCAGCCGCGAGAGCACTTCAAACCAACCGAGTGAAGTACACCGAATTCGTGACCCGCTCTAGTAGGCCGGCGCGGGGCGGAAGGTCATGCGGCCGTGGTCGATGACGACGGTACCGTCACCGGTCGCGGTCTGGAACAGCGCCTCGCCCTCGCCGGCTTCCGGGACCCAGATCGAGACGACCAGGGTGTCCCCCGGCAGTACCGGACGGCTGAAGCGGCCGGACATCGAGCCGAAGCGGGCCGGGTCCGACCCGCACAACGAATGCAGCAGCGCGCGGCCGGTGAACCCGTAGGTGCACAGCCCGTGCAGGATCGGCCGGGTGAACCCGCCGCGGGCCGCGAACTTCGGGTCCGCGTGCAGCGGGTTCCGGTCACCGGACAGGCGGTAGAGGAGGGCCTGTCCGGGGAGTGTCTCGAGCAGGACGCGATGATCCGCGGGACGATCCGGCCGGCGCCACGGCCGGGACGGGCCGCGGTCGCCGCTGAACCCGCCCTCGCCCCGGATGAAGACCCCGGAGCGCGTGGTCACCAGGGGCTCCCCGGTGACGGCGTCGACCGCGGTGCTCTCCGTGACTACGAGAGCACCGGAACCCTTGTCGTACATGCCGGTGACGGTGGAGACCGTACGCGCCGTGCCCTTCACGGGCAGCGGTCCGTGCAACTCGAAGGCCTGCTCGGCATGCACAATCTGGGCCCGGTCGAAGTCGCCGAGGCCCCGGCTACGGCTGGGCTGCGCAAGCAGCACGCCGAACGTCGGGAGCACCTTCTGCTCAATGCCCTCGGAGTTCTCGGTCGTGAACTCCAGTTCGCGCAGCGGGTCGCCGAGGCCCGCTCCAACGCCGACCGCGTAGAGCAGGGCGTCGGCGGATGACCACGAGCGTTCGGCCGGCTGGCCGGGGATTCCCACCAGGCTGTGGTTGAGCGGCATCGTCACCCCCATTGTCCAGAATCCCGTTCTAAAACCATGGTTCAATCCTGTGGCCGTCAGATCCTCGGCCTCACCAGGAGCTGATTTGCTGAGATGCGGGAACACCACCTGATGAGAAACCAGGAAACCCGCATGCACCCCTGTTACCGATCATGGCGGCGGCGTCGTCACCGAAGACCCGAACGGATTTGTTTTGCGGTCGTCGGGATCCAGCTACGCTGGAGGCATTTCTGTGGCATGGCGGGAGGCAAGTCGTCCTGCCCGGCGGCCGGTTGCCACGGCCAGGCTCAGTCCGCCGCCGTACCCGCGGTGATACGCATCAGACATGTCGGCGCCGGCGGCGAACAGACCGGGAATCGCGTTTCCGTCGGGATCGGTGGCGCATCCGGATTCGTTCACCTCGACACCGCCGAAGGTAAAGGTCACCGCCGGTACGACTTCTACCATATAGATATCGCCGCCGGAGGAAAGCTGAGATGTGGCGTCGGCGCTCAGGTGCAGAGGCGCGGAACCCCATGACGCGGCGATGGCTGATGCATCGTTGACGTCGGAGGCGACGGCCGTGCGCGCGCCGCGGCTCCGGGCGAAGTCGAACCTGTCAATGGTGGGCACTCCCGGAACGGGCGCAGTCTTCATGATCTCGGCGTGCGTTGCCTGCGTCCAGAGCAGGGTGCCACGGCCGCCGACTTCCGCCAGCGTGATCGCGTTCACGAAATCACCGAGGGATTCGTCGGTGAATTGCTGGCCGTCGCGGCCGACAAGTATTCCGCTGCCGCTGTGGTACTGGGCCAGCGTCAGGAAGTCGGCTGGGCACACCGCGTCGACATCAGCGGGGTACAGATGGCCGTAGAAGCCGTGGTTGGCGGTGTTGACTGAGCCGCCGAGCTCGGTGGCGATCCTTGCGCCGTCTCCGCGCGAGTAAGGGTTGCCGCGTAGCGGCGGCACGAAAGCGTGGTCGACCAGTGCGGACCGGACTGCGGGATCGGCTTGGCGTCCGCCGCTGGCCAGGACCACCGACCGGGCAGTGATCGCAGACCGGTTCCCGCCTGTCGAGATCGTGAAGGAGAAGCCACTGGAAGTGCGGCTGACCTCGAGGACCTCGGTGTCGCGGTGGAGCCGTCCGCCCAGCGCCACGAAGCGGCAATGCAGCTGGGAGAACACCACTGGCATGTCAAATCTGCGCCCGTCCAGAGCCGCCTGCTCGTTTGGGATCGGGTCGGAATATTGCGACAGCCACCGGATGGTGTCGGGATAGTTCTCGATCACGAGGTGGCCGTGTCGCTGGAACTCGCCCGGATCCGCGGCGTGCAGATCCGCCACGGATGGCAACGCCCATACGTTTCCGCCGGACATGGCCGCGGAGCCGCCGATCATGGGCGCGCGTTCGATAAGCACCGTCTTCGCACCCGCTTCGGCGGCGGTGACGGCTGCAGACATCCCCGCGAGGCCCGCGCCGAGCACGAGAACATCGGCCTTCATCTGCACCGCGGGGGAATGGGGGTCGACCATGGTGACCATTGCGGCTCCTGATCTGGGCTGGTCTCAGCACCGTATATTACGACTGGATCAGATACAAGTGATCATCTATCAACGTTGCCCTGGCTCCCGCCGACAGCGCCGCCCTGCATCCCTGAGTGACACCCCCTGACTGAACGCCTCCAGACCTCGGGGGAGCGGGTCCGCTGGCCACGATCGCGCAGAACATGCAGAACGCCTCGCTGGTGCCGGGGTCTCCCCGAAGATCACCCCCGGGCGGAAAGCATCCCGCAAGCTCTGCGGCCGGTCAGCGGTTACCGCAAGGGTCGCGCCGGACTGGCGGGGTGGCCGCCGCACAGGCCGGCGCTGTCGATGCCGCGGCAGCGAAGGGGAGGGGCGGCGACGGCGGACACCGGCCACCCGCGCAGATCGATTGACGGCGGATCGCCCTGTCCGGGCCGACGCCGCGAAGGCGGGGAAGAGTCTGCGCCACGCCTGGCGCGGGCTGGCGAGCGCGAGCCTGCCGATAGCCGCGGCGGCCGGCATCGGCGCAATCACCGTCGGCTCGGACGATCTGGGACGGGTTCAGAACGACTCCTTGACGGAGATGTCACCTACCCCTAATCTCCGATAAGTTATCACAGGTCAAAGATGGGATTAAAGATGGGCAGAGGTTCTTCTTTAGCTCGCCTCGCCGCGCTGGCCTCGGCTGTGGTGCTCCTCGCCGGGTGCTCGAGCGGCGGCGGAGACTCGCCGGCGGCGTCGGGGGCCGCGGGCGGCAAGGTCGCGTCGGGCACCCCGATCAAGTTCGGCGTGGTGTCGCCGGTGACCGGGGCCACTGCCGTTCCCGCCTTCCAGCAAGGCGTCAAGGCCGCCGCCGCGTACGTCAACAACCAGCTCGGCGGCGTCAACGGCCACCCGCTGGAGATGGTGTACTGCGACGACCAGGGCCAGGACCCGTCGAAGAATGCCGCCTGCGTGCAGAAATTCGTAGCCAACAACGTCATCGCGATCCTGAACATGGGCACCGCGTTCGGCACCGCGAGCCTGCCGATAGCCACGGCCGCCGGCATCAGCACGTTCACTCAGGGCTCGGACGCGTCCGAGGTCAAGAGCAAACACACGATCATCCTGCATGTCGACGCCGAGAGCGGATACGCCGCCGTCTTCTCCCACCTGAAGAAGCAAGGGAAGACAAGCGTCGGCTCGATGGTCATCAATTTCCCGGAGACCACCGCGCTGTACGGTGGAATTCTTCCATCGGCCGCGCGGAAGAGCGGGGTTGAGTTCGTCCGTATGGTCGTCATCAACCCGACCGCCACCGACTTCACGCCGGAGCTGCTCAAGGCCAGCCAGGGCGCCGACATCGTCACGATGTCGTACGGCCCGGCTCAGATGGCGCAGACACTCCAGAACGCGCAGGCGGCCGGCGTGCACGTCCAGTTCGCGGTGGGGAATGCCGCGATCGACCAGAAGAACTTCGTCCAGCCAGCCGGATCGGCGGCCGAAGGTGTGGTGGCGTACTCCGGCGTGGACCTGTACAACTCCTCGGCTCCGCAGGCCGTGACCTACCGCGACCAGATGGAGAAGGCCGGGTTCGGCGCCGGCATAGGCGGGATGTCGGAGCAGGGCTTCTCGTTCGTGATGACGGCTCACACCGCGCTGAGCGACATGAAGCAGTACACCCCCGGCGCCCTGCGGGACTACTTCAACAGCCACAAGGTGCCGGTCTACCTCGGCCAGGTCTACGACGCGTCGAAGACGCCCTTCCCGGACCGCCCGGCCATCCACGTCACCGCGGCCCGCGTCGTCCAGGTCAAGAACGGCCAGTTCGCCGATGTCGGCGGCGACTGGATTGACACCTACGGTGGCGGGTCCTGACCGGACGGCAGCTACTGGGGCGTCCCCAAGGTTGCCAGCCCTGACTGAGACGGCGGGCGCCGCCGTGGGCACGCGTTGATGGAGGGAGTCGGAAGTGCTCCATAAGGGGTCAGGCGTAATGAACCTGGCCCTGGGTGCGGTCGCTGCGGCCAGCGCCTTCACCTTCAGCGATTTTCAGCCTGACCTGGG
>NZ_JBIAQV010000032.1:0-89668 GCF_042889305.1 Streptomyces sp. NPDC002619
CAGACCGCCTGGATCAACGACCCAGCCAAGCGCCGCGAACCCGCACCACAAACCTCATAGCGTCACGACCGTCTCACTGGACTTGAAATCTTCCGGCAGCCCACGTGCCGGATTGGCTGGGGCCCTACTACTGAACGCCAGCAACCTGCAGCTCATTCGCCGTGCAGCCCGCAGCGACCTGCACGGGGCCACCGCGCTCTTGCCTTACGCGGCATGGTCCTGGTTCGCTACGGCGCTCAACGCCAGGATCGCCCACCTTAATCCACGCCCCTAACCGCGCACGAATCGCCCAGGGTTGCGCGAGGATCGCGAAGGATGCTCGCGACTGCCGCGCCTGCCAGGAGGAGCGATCACGCGCTCTGCTCTTCGTCCTCCTCGCCTTCCTCGTCCTCCTCCTCATCGCCCTCGGGGTACTCGCCTTCCTCTTCCTCTTCGCCCTCGGGGTACTCGCCTTCCTCGTCGTACTCGCCGGCCTCCTCCGAACCTTCCTCTTCATCGGCGGCCTGTTGCTCTTCCTCGATGGCTTCCTCATGGGTGCGGACCACTTCACCGTCACGGATTTCGCCGCGCCAGCCGTCCGCTTCCTCGTCGGTCAGGGTCACGTAACGCTGGAAATGCTTGAAATCGAGACGCAGACGCCGTCCTTGGGCGCGCCAGATGTTGCCGGTCTTTTCGAAGAAGCCGGAGGGGTAGTACTCGACCACGAGCACAATCCGAGTGAGGCTGGGCGCCAGTTCGTGGAAGCTGACGCAGCCGCGCGTGGTGCCCTTGGCGCCCTGCGAGGTCCAAACGATGCGCTCGTCCGGCACCTGTTCCTGCGTCGTGGCCTTCCACCCGCGGGTTGACGGGCCCACCTTGACCTTCCAGTCGCTGTCCGCCTCCTTGCCCCGTGACGCACTGCGGACGCCCTTGGTGAAGCTGCTGAACTTCTCGTACTGGGTCCAGTGGTCGTAAGCGAAGCGCAGCGGCACACCTACATCCAGCACTTCGACCATGTTCATGACCTTGGGCGTGCCGGACTTGCGGCCCTTGCCACCTCCGCCGCCGAACACCCCCTTGATCTTGCCGAACACGCGGTCCTTGACGCTCTTCGCTCCCTCGCTGATCAGAGCCTTGAACGGTGAATCACCTTGAAGCATCCGCAGGCCTGCCTTGGGGAGCACGCCGCCGTTCTCCGCCACACCCGTGAGTCCGCTGGTGATGTCACCCAGTTTGTCGCCGGCTTTGTCCGCCAGGTTTTCCACCTGGGCGCCCAGGTAGCTCGTGAACGCGCCGCGCAACTGGTCCAGCCCCGAGCCTTGCTCGCTTTTCGTGTCACGTGCCGTGTCGGCCATGGATCTACCTCCGCCGCCGTGGGGATGCCTTCTTTGCCGTCGTCTTCTCAGCTGCCGTCTTCTTCGCGGCGGTCCTTTTCGGCGGAGCCGAGGACTTCCTCGCCGCTGATGTCTTCTTGGCGGGTGCCGTCTTCTGCGCCGCCGCCTTCTTCGTGGGGGCCGACTTTTTGGCAGGTACCCTGCGAGCAGCGGCCCTCTCGGGACGACGCTCGCGACCGCGCCGGGCACCCCCATCGTGGCCCTCGTCCGGCTTCCGGGCTGCGTGGCGACGCCGGGGCGAGGGCTTTTCCGGCTCCTCTTCTTCCTGCTCCTGCTCGTCCTCAGGCTCTTCCTCTTCCTCCTCCAGCTCCTCAGGTTCTTCTTCCTCGTCCTCTTCGTACTCGTCCTCGGCTTCCTCCCCCTCTTCTTCGGGCTCCTCGTCTTCTTCGTACTCGTCCTCCGGCTCTTCGTCCTCGCCCTGCGGCTCCTCCTTGCCCTTGCTGCCTATACGCTCTGTGCGCTGGTGCAGAGAGTCAGCCAGATCGGCAAGTTTGCGGTCGGCCACCGCGCTCATCGCCTTGCGCCCTGCATCGAGGACCTCACCGCGGAGCTGCTCGTTGAGGTCGGCGAGCTGGGGAAGCTCCCGCAACCTCTTGACCCCCTCCGTCAGCAGCTGTTGTGGTTCCAGTCCGAACCGACGGCCGGCCAGGTAGGTCGCCATCCCGAAGGCGACCCGCCCCTTCTTTGTCCGGCCCAGGACATACCCGCCGAGAACCGCGGCGGCAAAAGCGATCTTGGGTACATCAGCCATCAGATTTCCCTTCAAAGGGCTGCCGAGCAGACGCTCCGGCTGGCGAGTGACGCCCGCACAGGGCCCCGCACCTCGCAGGCGGAGGATCCGAATGGAGCAGCAGCCGTTGGCTGCGCTCATCACTCCGCCTCTTTCCAGTCTGGGCGGTGATTGCGGCAGTCGCATGCGGAGAGCAGAACCCCACGGGATAGCCGTTGGCTCGCCCCACTGAGCCGGTGATGGCTACATATGATGGAATGGCGGGTTTGCTCATGCGCGGGGTCCAGGTCCGACGCCAAGCACGCGCGACGCCACAGCTGAACTGGGTTCTCGCGCTGAGACCGCCGCTACTGCCGTGGTCGGATCGGTCGGCGGTGAAGGGACGCGCCATGACGATGGTGCCGCAAAGCGGAGGCAATGTTTCCAGAGGCAGTTCAGGCAGCATCTACGACATCATCGAACTCATCCTGGACCGCGGCCTCGTCATCGATATCTTCATCCGGGTGTCCCTCCTGGGGATCGAGATCCTGACGGTCGAAATCCGCATCGTCGTGGCCAGCGTCGACACCTACCTACGTTTCGCTGAAGCGTGCAACCGACTGGATCTGGAATCGGGCCGTAAGGCTCCCGCCGCGCTCACGGACATCATCGGTGGGATGACCAAAGACGGTGCCGAGAGCACATCCAAGAGAGCACCGTCCGGCTCCCTGGAGGCGGTGAAGGACACCGCGGACACCGGCGGCCAGGGAGACGAGAGCGACGAAGCAGTCGAGGAGGCAGAGCCCAGGCGACGACGTAGCCCCGCCAGGGGACTTCGCGGCGAGAGCGGGAAGACAGGCGGCGCTCTACTCGTAGTCCGTGATAACCCGACAAGGCACTCCGCGGCGGCGGTTCAATGGCCGGGCGCGCCCTTGATGTGGCTCTGCTTGTTCGGCTTTCCCGTCAGGCGCGGGAGGCCCACAGTGGAAGAAGGACTATGGCAGCACCGGAGGACACCACGCTCATTCTTGGAGTGATCCTGCTGGTGACCGGCGCCATTCAGTGGATTCTGGGCGCCATGGGTCACGCCGTCGCGGGACGACGTCACTATTGGTAGCCGACCTGGTTCCTGGCCCCAGTGGTACGCCGGGGGCCAATGCACGTGCCTCGCTGCGTCCGATGACGGCGCTCTATTGGACGCGGCGCGCCTTGTGCCTGCCGACGTCGAGACGCGCCCGGGTGGGCAGCTGGGTCAACCCGGTACAGTCGCGCGCGTGCGCGACGGGGCCGTGGCACAGCGCCTGCAGGACAGGTGCGGGCGTGCCGTGATCCGTCAGCGTGAGAGCCACGTGGAGGCGGGGGTGTGCCGCCCGTCCGGTGATGTGGGCGCTCGCGTCCTCGACGTCGGTCAGGGCACGCGCTTCGGCGGTGACTGCGTCGCTGAGGGCGCTGCCTCGCAGCTCGACGTTTTCGGGTGGAGGCGTGCCACCCAGGTGCACTGAACCGGGACGGTGGCGACGCACCTGGGCGAGCAGCCAGAGGAGGGCCAGGATGGCCGCCAGGGTGAGGCCGGCGATGACGGCGGGCCACCACCACCAGCCCTGGTCGCTCCAGCGGATACGGTCGGCGTTGCTGAGCAGGACGTCGCGGGGCGTGGTCAGCGGCCAGTCGGCGGGCGGGGCCAGCTGAAGCCGGCGGTAGAGGTCGAGGCCGGCGGTGAAAATCATCAGCCCGCCACTCAGCAGCACGAGACCGCTGATGGCCAGGAGGAGACGGTTGAGCGTGGATCGACCGTTCATGGCGCGCTCCCGGGGCGGGGTCAACGGGTGTGGTGTCGTGTGCGGATCGCCAGCCGTGGGGTATATGCCAGAGCGAGCTGACGGCACTGGTTCTGCAGGGCCTGGGTGAGGTCGTCGCGGACGGTCGCGGGGTCGCGGAAGCGGACGTCCGCGCGGGCGGTGACGCGGCGGCGTCCGACCCGGACTCGGGCTCGGCTGACGCCGGGGACCCGCATCGCGGCGTCGCGCAACACCAATTCGGCGCCCCGACGGTTCAGCCAGGCCTCCATCTCGGCACAGCCGTCGGGCGCCCGCAGCGGCAGCAGTCGGCGAAGGCCGGGGGTGAGGGCGAGGATGAGCAGCCACAGGCCGAGGACGACGGCAACGGCGCCGCCGATCAGCAGCCAAAGGTCGTCGACCGGGCGGGTGGCCACCTCGCCGGCGAGGCGGGTGCGCCACGCCCCGGCCCGTTGTCCGGCGCGCACCGCGATCACGTCGTACAGCAGCACCCCGGTGGCGCAGAGCGTCACCAGAGCGACCAGGCCGGCAGGGATGCGGCGTGCCGACCACAGGCGAGGTGACCTCGCCACCCAACCGTCGTGCGGCGGGGGCTTCGTCGTGGGGGCGTGCCTGTCGGGCCGGTCTCTGTCGGCAGCTTCCTCAGTCTTGGGCGGCTGGTCTCGGCGAGCGGGTGGCGCGGGACCGGATGGGAGGGGCATGGTGGCCGTCCTTGGTCGGTGGTGTGACATCGGCGGGGCTGGTGGGCCGGTTCGTGAGGCGGGGTGGCGGGGTCACTGGACGCGGCCTGGTCCGCCGGGGGTAGCCAGCCGCCGGATGGTCAGCGTGACGTCGCTGATGTCCAGGCCGGTCAGTTGGGCCACCCGTTCGGCGACCTCGCGTTGCAGTTGCCGGCAGGTGACGGGGATGTCTGTGGGGTACGGAAGGTCCACCGACAGCGCCAGCTGTGCCGTCCCGCCGTACGTGGTCGCGCGAGCGCCAGGTGCCGTCAACGCGGCATGGGCCGGGCCGGTGATCTGGTGCAGGGCTGTGCGTGCCACTCTTGCCGCGATGCGGGCCACGACCCGGTCGGGTATCACCGTCGCGCCACGCGCGGCAGGCGGCGGGGGGCTCTGGCCTTCGTCCGGATACCCGCCGCGGGGGTGCTTGGGTGCTGCGGCGCTGCGGGTGGCGGTGTTCACCGCTGCCGCCGGGTGAACTCGTCCCGTTGCCGCCGGGTGAATACGTCGGCATCGCCTTGCAGGACGAGACCGACGACCAACCCCACCGCGCCCAGGACGGCTACCAGGAGGAAGGCCCAGAAGCCGCCGAAGTAGCCGGCGAATCCCAGTGCCATTCCGGCTGCCAGACCAAATGTCGCTTTATTCATGATTCACTCACCTGTCCCACGGGGCGTTCGCTGCCGCCGCCGGTGCGCTCCGTCCCCGGTGGGAGGGAACGCCGCCCGCTGCCGGGAGTCATTGGGCGCGGCCTTCGGCCGGTTCGGTTTCGTCTTCCTCGTCGGGCAGGTGCACGTCGTCGACGACGAGGTTCACCTCGACGACCTCAAGGCCGGTCATGCGTTCCACGGCGGAAATGACGCTGACGCGGACCTCTGCTGCCACATCGGGGATGGCGTAGCCGTACTCGACGACGACATCGAGGTCCAGCGCGGCCTGGCTCTCGCCCACCTCGACCTTCACTCCGCGGCTGACGCCGCTGGTCCCCCCACCGGGGACGCGCTCGCGCATTGCACCCATGGCACGGGCCATGCCCGCGCCGAGGTTGTGAATCCCGGGTACCTCGCGGGTGGCCGTCCCCGCGATCTTGGCCACGACGCCGTTGGCGATGGTGGTCTTGCCCCGCGTTTCGGGGGAGGTGTCCGCGCCGGTCGGCCCCTTCAGCATGGTCCCGGTCCGATTGGAGCCGCCCTGCTCGGTGGAGGAACGGTCGGTGGTCTCCGTCATGGCAGTCGCCTCGATCAGTTGATGCGGACACCGGCACGGCGCCCGTCACAGGATTGGACACACCCGACAGGCAAATCGTCATGCATATCCACGAACCGGAATCACATCCCGCAGGCCGGGCACACGTAACGCAGGGAGGAGGTGCGGTCATGACGCACAGCGCCGGCCCTTCCCCGCGCCAAGCGGCCCGACCCAGCTCACCCCCGGGTCCCCCTCCCCTGGGCACAGCCGATGGGCCGCTAACCACCCCGGACGATCTGCTGGTGACACGTGCCGGTGAAGGCGACGAGGAAGCCTTCGCCATTCTGGTGCGGCGTCACAGTCGCCCGCTGCTCGCTCTGGCCTTTCACACGCTGGGCAACGTCCAAGACGCCGAGGACGCCGTCCAGGACGCGTTCATCAGCGCCTGGAGCTGCCTGCCCGAATTCCGCCACGGCTCGGCGTTCAGGACCTGGATGTACCGCATCACCGTCAACCGCTGCCTGAACTCCCTGCGCCGTCGGCCGGCCCCGGTACCGTTGAACTCGGTGGCCGAACCCGCCGCCCCCGGTATGCGGAGCTCGCCGGCGCGGGCAGCCGAACAGGACGCCCTCACCGACGCCCTGGTCGGCGCGCTCGGCGCGCTGGAACCGCGGCAGCGGGTCTGCTGGATCCTGCGGGAGCTGCACGGACTGCCTTACGCGGAGATCGCCCACGTGACCGGCGCCACCGAGCAAACGGTTCGCGGGAGGCTGTACCGAGCACGACGATCCCTGAAGGAGGCACTGGGCCCATGGCGCTAGGCAACCATCCCCCCCGGCCTCCGGAGCCCGGACGTCGATCGGCGTCGCCAGACGGCTCGCCCCTCGATGAGGTCCGCCGGCACACCGGCGACGAGGTACTCACCTGCGGGCGAAGTCTCAGCCACGCCTGGGAGCAGGCCCGGGACACCGGCCCGCCCGGCGATACCCACCTCGCCGACTGCCCCTACTGCCGCGACGCCGTCGAAGGCCTGGCCGCACTGGACAGCGCGACGCAGGCCCTGCGGGAGCAGGAACCCCCCAGCACACAGAACCTCATCTCCCGCGTCATGAATATCGTCCGGAACGAGGTACGGCTGGGGCCGATGCTGCCGCTGAACGACCCCACGCGCACCCTGCAGATCGCCGAACACACCGCAGCCACCGTGCTGCGGCGCGCAGCGGACGCGATACCCGGCGTCACCGCCGCCAGCTGCCGCATCACGAGAGCCGACGCGGGAACCGGCGTACGCGTGACCATGACCCTGGCCGCTGGTCTGGACCGCCCTCTGCCCGAGACGGCCGAACTGGTGCGCCGTTCGGTAGCAGACGCCGCCGACCACACCCTGGGCATGGTGGTGACAGCGGTCGACGTCACAGTAATCGAGGTACACCACGCAGCCTGGTCGCCAAGCCCTTCAGAGGCTTCCCGCAGTGGACCGGACGGCACCCCATGACCGGCTGCGACCCTGCCGACATTCGCCAGATCGCCGCTGAGGCCGCCCTTGAGGTCAGTGGGGTACTCGCGCTGCAGCCCACCCTAGCCAGCCGTCTCGCGCAAGCCGCCTCGCGCGCAATTCCAGGTGTGGCAGACAACAGGTTCACCTCGCCGCTGTCGGGGATCCGTGTTGTCCGTGACCCGGACGACTCCGGCTGGCGAGTAGAGGTGCGCTGCGTCGTGGCCGATGGACACCGGGCCGTGGACGTTGCCCGCACGGTCCACGACCGGACCCGGGCGTCCCTCGTCCCGCTCCTCACGACCTATGGGAATGGGAGAACCCTCGCTGTGACCGTCACGATCACCCGCATCGCCCGCGTACCTGGGTGACAGGCTGGCGGTCGGCGTTCCCCCACTGGTCCTCATTTCGCCGGAGCCGGCGTCCCACGGCACACCGGAGTTTCCTTCCCGCTGCGGCAACCGAGCGACTCAGACCTGCTCTGCACCACGCTCCGGACCGCTCAGCAAAGCCGCGCGCCGAGGATTCCGGCCCGCTCGGCCGTCGCCGAGGGCTATGACGGCCGCCGCAGAAGGGTCTACGGATTCCTCTCCCTCTTCCCACGCGACGGCCCGCCAGAGGGGTCCTGCGGGTCCACCGCGGTGAAGTCCGAAGCGTCCTTACTCCCGCTGGGACGACCGGAGCGGCCACGAGGCCCCGTGTCGTGGATCCCCTTCTTGCCGGACCTCTATGTCCTGCTGACTCGGCTCGCGGTTCTTCCCGCCCGGCGCGTAGGTATCCGGATGGAACGAGCGATGCGCGCTCGGATTCTCCTCCTGACGGGTCGCGTCCACATCCTGAGACCATCCATGCTGGTCATCACCCTTGAACCGGCTCGGACCCTCACCATGCGGACGCCCGCTGCGCTTCTTCGCCATGGCGGCTTCCCTTCACCAACCCCGAGGGGCGATTTTGCCCCATTTGCACACATGCCCAATATTCGACACTCAACCGGACGGCCCTCCACCGGCTCGACGGAGGAACGTCACCGCCGCAACCGCCGTGACTGGGCACCGCCCCGACTCGGCCCCTGGATCCGCCGTGTACTCCAGGTCAGGCCGCCTCGCCGTGCCCGGGCGGGGAGAGCGGGGCTCGCATAGTCCGTGTGGCGACAACGCTGCACGACTCTTTGGACAAGGGGACCCCTCTCGGGTGTGTTCAGGCACTTCGGCGGAGAGCCCGGGCCGCACGGCTCGCCGCCGACGCACCCCGACGCGCTGTCTCCGTTCACGCTCAGCGGCAGCGTTTGTTCACTGGTTGCGACGTGTGGGCAGTTAGTGATCGGCGGGCTCGTCGATGTTCGAGCTTCGCCGCTGGATGCCATGTCTCGCCGCCGTGGGTACGCTGAGAGCAGGTGATCTTCATGGACTCGCTGACGAGGCTGCCTCTGATCGCACGGCTGAGGGGTACGCACGTGTGGCGGGCGTTCGAGCGGCTGGGTGCGGTTCACTGGGCCCGGCTCGCCGCCGCCATCACCTTCACCAGTTTCGTCGCGCTCTTCCCACTAATCACTGTAGGCGCGGCGATCGGCACTACGCTGCTGAGCGAGGACCAGCTCGGAAAGCTCCAGGACAAGATCGCCGCACAGTCGCCGGGCCTTTCCAATCTGCTGAACCTGAACGGCCTGGTCGCGCACGCCGGAAGCGTCGGGCTCATCGCGGGCGCGCTGCTGCTCGTGATCGGCATCAACTGGGTCGGCGCCCTGCGCGGGTGTCTGCGCGCGGTGTGGGAGAAAGAGCAGGACCCCGGAAACCCGTTCCTGCTCAGGCTCAAGGATGCCGGTGTGTTGGTCGGTCTCGGCGTGGTCGGGCTAGTCGCCATGGGCAGTTCGGTGTTCGCGAACAGTGCCGTCGGCTGGGCCGCCGACAAGGTCGGGATCGTGGGTGGGGCGGGACGGGCGCTGCTGTTCTTCGCCGGCCTGGCCATCGCCCTGCTCGTCGACTTCCTGCTACTGGTCTACCTGCTCACCCGGCTGCCGCAGGTGCATCCCGGCCGGCGCGCGGTCGTGATCGCCAGCCTGATCGGTGCGGTCGGCTTCGAGCTGCTCAAGCAGCTGCTCACCGGCTATCTGCAGGGCCTCGCGGGGAAGAGCATGTACGGCGCCTTCGCCGTGCCGGTCGCCGTCGTGCTGTGGATCAACTTCATGGCCAGGTTGCTGCTGTACTGCGCCGCTTGGACGGCGACGGCGGTGCAGCCCAGCGAAACGGCCGCGGGTGAGGGCCCGGATCCCGGGATCAGCCCCGCGGTCGGCGACGCATCGCGCGGCGCGGCGGCAACGGCGGACCAGCAGCACCGCGCCGCACGGCGACTCCACCGCGCGGCCCGTAATGCCGGGCGCCAATGCCGTACTTGTCATGCCGGTCAGCTGGTCGGCCGACCCGGGATGGCGCGAGCGGTCGATGATGGGAAGGCGATGGGCACTCAGGGGCGGCTCGCCGCGTCGATGTGCGACTTGGTGGTGATGAAGTCGCGGGTGCTGTCGGGGCTGAGGGCCTGGGCCTGGAGGTAGTCGTACATCACGCTGTAGTGCTGCACGTTGCGGGTCGCGGTCGGTTCCATCGGGTCCCGTTCGGCTGTGTAATCAAGAATCCTCATCACCACGGACCGAGACGCTCCGGCCGTTGGCCGGGGGATGCACGATCGCGGGCGGCTCCTGGATGCGCGTCCGGCGTGCCTGCTGAGCTGGGCGGATGCATCGTGAAGGCGCGGCCCCGTCTTTGCTAGCGGAGCCCGACCCCCTTGGCGGCGCTGCCGGCATCTGCTGGCGGAGCACCCAGACGGCGTGTCGGTCTTGGCCAGCCGAGGCCACGGCCGTAAAGGCCTCAATAGGAAACGGTGCCGTGACTTTTCTAATCGGCCTCTGGACCACCCCCGCCTGCGCGGGGAGGACTCGGCCCGCCCGTGCGGCGCCTTCGCATCCGTCGGCTCACCCCCGCCTGCGCGGGGAGGACGTACCGGGCAACGACAGAGCCGACTAGTCAGGCGTCTCACCCCCGCCTGCGCAGGGAGGACATGCGGTCCAGCCAGGCGGCGAGTTCGGCGACCGGCTCACCCCCGCCTGCGCGGGGAGGACTGCACCGTCCCGAAACTGCCCTGCATGTCCCACGGCTCACCCCTGCCTGCACGGGGAGGACATGCCGGTGGAGCGTGCGTACTCCTCCCACGCCGGCTCACCCCCGCCTGCGCGGGGAGGACTTGTCCCGGGCGTCGGTCACGTCGGCGTGGACCGGCTCACCCCCGCCTGCGCGGGGAGGACCTCCTTGTCGACCGTGGCGAGGTAGGCGAAGGCGGCTCACCCCCGCCTGCGCGGGGAGGACATGAGGGCGGGCGGCGCCGCAGGCAGACCGGGCGGCTCACCCCTGCCTGCGCGGGGAGGACTTGGTGTCCCGGAAGTGTGCGAAGGACGGCTGTCCTGTCTCTGCGATGTGTAGGCAGTCCCGCTCTTCTGTAGGCATGTATGGCTGGGTCCCCGGTCATGTGTAGGCAAGCTCTGGAGAGTTCCGCTCTTGTGTAGGTACGGCGATCACGGCGCTTCTACGGTCGACGTGGCTGGTCGGCGTTGTACCGGAGGCACAGCCAGACAGATCGAGCCCTCCTGAACCCCCGAGTCAGCCTCGGCAGATGCAGAAGGGATGACCAGCCGGATCAGTGAGAACCCGCGCCATGGCGACCTCATGAGGCTGGTGATCCGGCTTGCCCGCACCCAGCTCCAGCAGCCGGGCCTCGGCCTCGTCCAGATCCACGACGTCAAAGCAAAGGTGCAGCTGCTGGGGAACGGTCTGCTCAGGCCAGCGCGGAGCCCGGTAGTCGTCGACCCGTTGAAAACCGATGAAGAGTCCGTCCTCACGGTTGAGACCCGCGAAGTCGGCGTCCGACTTCGGGTGGGGTTCGAGGCCAGTAGCTTGCTGATAGAACGCCGCCAAAGCCAGCGGATCAGGGCAGTCGAGTGTTATCGCGCTCAACTTCATCTGCAGGGACATGGCACCTCCGGGCCGACCAGTGGACTTCCGCGATGAACACCCTAGAGGCGGCTGACTACGGTTGAGCGGGACACCGACCGCCGACCTGGCCCACTCAACCGAAGGCACCGCAGGTCAGAACCTCGCCCTGCCCACAGTTATCTGGGACAGGACAACGGCGTCGGCTCACCCCCGCCTGCGCGGGCAGGACGTCGCTGCGGTCGCCGCGTTCTTCGGTCTCGTCGGCTCACCCCCGCCTGCGCGGGGAGGACTGAATCGACTGCCGGAGGCCGTCCGCGGACTGCGGCTCACCCCTGTCAACGCTCTCGCAGAACTGAACACCTACCAGTCCCGCAGAATTGACCCCTGGGGTCGTGCGGTTGGGTCAAGCAGCTCGGTTTGCCCGGCATCATGGGCGCATGGAAGACGATCTCCCGACCGTGTCGGTGCGCCTGTGGCGTGCGGACGCCATCGTCCTGTTCGACTGGCTGATGACCACGGATCTCGACTCGGTGCCGGTCACCCATCCTGCCCAGAAGCAGGCCCTGGCCGATCTGCTGTCACGGCTGGAGTGGGCCGCGGACGCCGATGTGACCGGGACGACCGCCGAGGACATCGCGGCGGCTCAGAGCGAAGTCGCCCGGGACATGGACTGGTAGTTCAGCCGTGGTGAGCGCGGTTCTCCTTGGCCAGCAACTCGCGTCGCTGGCGGGTCCGGTAGGAGTCTCCGGTGAGAGTGAGAACCTCGGCATGGTGGACTAGACGGTCGATCATCGCAGCGGCGACGACGTCGTCGGAGAAGGTCTCTCCCCAGCGATCTGGGGCTGGTTCGAGGTGACCATCACGGAGCCCTGTTCGTAGCGCGACGCAATGAGCTGGAAGAACAGGTTCGCGGCGTCCTGATCGAACGGGATGTAGCCCACCTCGTCGATGATGATCAACTTGTAGCGGCGGATCTTCTTCAGCTCCGTTTCGAGCCGGCCAGCCTGGTGGGCCGCGGCAAGGCGGGCGATCCAGTTGCTCGCGGTGTCGAACAGGACCGAGTAGCCGGCATGAGCGGCCTTGACGCCGAGCCCGATGGCCAGGTGCGTCTTCCCGATCCCGGGCGGCCCGAGCAGGATCACGTTGTCAGCCTTCGCGACGAACGTCCCCGTCGCCAGGTGCGCGAGAACGTCCCGCCTGAGCGACGGCAGATGGTCGAGATTGAAGTCCTCTAGCGTCTTGACCTGCGGAAAGTGGGCCGTGCGGATCCGCATCGTGGTGCCCTTGGACTCCCGGTCGGCGACCTGCCGCTGCAGCAGGGCCGCCAGATACTCCTCGTGGGACCAGTTCTGGTCGCGGGCCTGGTCGGCCAGCTCCTCCCAGAAGGCGCCGATGGTCGGCATCTTCAGCACCCGGGTCAGATAGGACAGCATCGACGGCATGCCGTCCTTCGGCCCTCTCGCCGCGGCGGCTGGCTTGGGCTTCGTGGCTGTACTCACGTGTCACTTCGCTTTCGTGGACGGCGGATTGAAGTCGACGCCGAACAGGGCGTCGTAGTCGGGCAGGGCCCGCAGTGCGACGGTGTGGCCGTCGGTGTGATGGCGGACGGCTGCCTGGCGTCGTTGGCGGTCCAGCGTGAGCGCCTCGCGCATCTTCGCGGCAGTGGCCGCATGGACCGGATCGGTGATGACCTGCTGTTTGGCCCAGGACCGCTCGTGCTGGGCGACGACCTTCCCGTCACAGAACACGGTCACCGTCTCCGGAGACGCGGTGACGTCGACGAACCGGCCGATGACCTGCGGGTCGACCGAGTAGTCGACGGCGTCGACGCGGACGTAGTAGTCCCGGCCGAGCCGGATCCGGGAGCTCAGACCGATCGGCGGAACGACCGGCGGCAGCGGGACCATCGTTCGGCGTGCGGCCACACCAGGTCGGCCAGGAACGCGGTCTCCTCCAGGGTGTCCGTGCCCTGCGTGACGACCACTGCGGCGGCACCCTCGGCGACCGCGCGCGGCGCGGCGGCGACCACGTCGAGCACGTCGGTGAAGGTCAGGCCGGAGCTGGGCACCGCCTGGACGTCCTGGACGTCGATCCGCGCGCCGAGAGCGTCCAGGCCGGGCACTTGGGCGGTGATCTGTTCGCCGGTGAGCCGGGGCGTGCCGCCCGCGACCGAGATCGTGCCCCCGAGCGCGAAGAGCGCCACCCGCATCCGTACTCCCCCGAAGCGTGCCCCGGCGCGCACGCCGACCGACGACGCGCGCCGCCACCCTACCGTTCGCCGCGTCCGCGAAGGCCGGCACGTCAGGGGCGCGAGCCCGGGTCCCGCCGCCCTGTTACCGGATGCCGGGCCCGGTCGCCTGGGCGCCGTTCGGCAGGAGGGCCAGTAGTTGTTTCGTATGGCCCGGCAGCTCCACTTCCGCGAGGCCCGTGATGAGATCCCTCAGGGGCATGGGCTGATCGACCAGGAGCTTGTCGTTGGACAGCAGCCGCGTGGGCACCAGTGTGTCGAGTTCGGCCTCGCTCAGCGCCGGCCCGCCCAGTGCGCACAAGGCGTCGCCCTGGAGGCGGATGCGCTCCCGGAGCCCCGCGTTGCCGCCGGCGAGCGCGATGACGCGTTCGATGGTCCAGGTGTCGAGCGCCGTACGGTTGTCGTACGTCGTGTTCGTTCCCGCCGCGACCGAGGAGGCGGTGGTGATGGTCGCGGCGTTGATGAGCGCGACGTGTCCCAGGACCTGGTCCGCGTTCCACTCGCCGGCCTGCGGGACGGGGCTCGGGTCGCCGGAGTCGGCCACGGTGGCGGCGGCGTCCAGCAGCGCGCGGTAGGCGTCGCGGAGCGGGGTCGTGTCCATCAGGTCTTCCTCTCCCCGCGGTCGTACGCGGAGTGAATCCGAGTAGCGCTGCGGCTGCCAACGCCTCAGGCGTGCGCCCGGTGCATCTCCCAGGGCGCCTGCGGGAGGACCTCGCCGGTCTCGAGGAGCGACTTGAGGTTCGCCAGCACGGCCGGCCATCCCTGCGAAATGCCGTTGAGCATCTCCTGGTTGGGGAGGTTCTCGTGGGTCACGGTGAGGCGGACGATGTCCTGGTGCGGTTCGACGAGGAAGGTGACGACCGACGGCTTCCGCACCGCTTCGGCCTCGGGCTTGTCCTCGAAGGTGATGACCAGCCGCGTCGGCGGCTCGGCCTCGATCACTCGGCCGACGACGTCGACGGCGTCCGATCCGTCGACGCGCCGGTGCTCCCACGTGGAGCCCGGCTGCCAGTCCGAGACGTTGGCGTGTCCCCAGTAGCGTGCCGTCAGGTCGGCGTCCGTCAGTGCCTGCCACACCTGCTCCGCCGCGGCGCGGATGTAGGTGACGTAGACATAAGTCGGCACGGGGGTGGGTTCGTTGGTCATGGCGTACTCCTCTGCCTGGTTCTTGATGGCGCTGAGCGTCCGCAGGCGGGGCTGGTCGAACCTCGAGATCCAGCGCTCCTCGATCTCGTGGATCGGCACCGGGTTGAGGTAGTGAATCCGTTCCCGTCCGCGCCGCACGACCGTCACGAGGTTGGCCTTCTCGAGGATGTCGAGATGCTGTGTCGCCGACTGGCGCGCCATGTCCAGGCGTTCGCACAGCTCGCGCAGCGTCTGGCCGTTGTGCTCGCGCAGCCGGTCCAGCAGGAGCCGCCGGGTCGAGTCGGCCAGCGCCTTGAAGACCAGGTCCATCGCTCGTGTCTCGGGGCTCACACACGCATTATGCAGGTAGATACCTGCATAATGTCAATGGCCGGCGCCGGCACTGGCGCTTTGCCGAGACGGACCTACGCCGTCGTGAACCGGAACGCGCCCGTGCCGCCGCCCATCGTCAGCCAGATGTGCCGGTCCTCCCTGACCAGGCGGAGCGCGATGTACGCGCATCCGGGGCACCGGGCGGTCAGGCCCGGCTCGGGGCCGTAGACGTGCAGCTCGGCGAGGGGGCCCGCCTGTCCGCACTCGGGGCAGCGCCACCAGGCGGTGGTGGGCTCCACGGAGAGGATCTCCGAGAGCGGGCCGGCGAGGCAGTTGCCGTCCCGGTGAGCGGCGGTGTCTGCCATGAGCTCCTCCCGAGGGGTGGTGGGCGGCGGGTCAGCCGAAGCGTTCGGTGCGGATGGTGGCCGGGTCGCGTCCCAGGCCGGTCAGCAGGTCGCCGACCACTTCGACGAAGGCGGTGGGACCGCAGACGTAGACGGGACTGGCGGGCCGGAGCGCGGACGCCGGGCCTGCCAGGTCGGTGGCGGCGACGCGGCCGGGGAGGCGGTCGGTGCCGGGCGGGGTCTTGCGCGTGTAGAGGATGCTCACGTCCAGGACGGGGTCCTCGTCGGTCAGCAGGTCGCGGTACCAGACGTCCTCGGGCCCGCGCACGGAGTACAGCAGGTGCAGGGGGCTGCGCGAGCGTGCCCGCCGGTGGGCGCCGATCATCGCGGCCAGCGGGACGACGCCGGAGCCGCCCGCCACGAGCAGCGCGGGCTCGGTCTGGGCGGGCCGCCACACGAACCAGTTGCCGAGCGGGCCGCGCACCTCGACGTCGGCGCCGACGGGCAGGGCGTCGGCGAGATAGGGCGAGACCTCCCCGTCGGGCACGGCCTGCACGCCCAGCTCGACGCGCTCGCCGTCGGTGGGTGCGGCGAGGGAGTAGCTGCGGACGGCCTGGTAGCCGTCGTCGGCGGTGAGCCGTACGTCGACGTGCTGGCCGGCCAGGTGTCCCGGCCAGCCCGGTACGGAGAAGACCAGGGTGCGGGCGGTGGCGGTCTGCGCACGGCGTTCCAGGAGCCGGGCCGGGCGCCAGGTGAGGGACATGGTCAGTCGCCCCAGTTGCGCTGCTCGCGCCAGGGATCGCCGTAGTTGTGGTAGCCGACGCTCTCCCAGAAGCCCGGCTCGTCCTGATCCGTCAACCACAGGCCGTGGACCCACTTGGCAGACTTCCAGAAGTACAGGTGGGGCACGAGCAGCCGGGCGGGGCCACCGTGCTCCGGGGACAGCGGATAGTCGTCGTAGGTGTGGACGATCCAGGCCTTGCCGTCGAGCAGGTCCTCCAGCGGGAGGTTCGTGGTGTAGCCGCCGTAGCTGCTGACGACGGCGTAGTCGGCGGCCGTCTCGACGTCCTCGAAGAAGGCGTCGAGGGCCACGCCCCGCCACCGCGTGTCGAACTTCGACCAGCGCGTCACGCAGTGGATGTCCCGGACGGTCTCCTGTTGCGGAAGCGCCATCATCTGGTCCCAGGTCCAGCTGTGCGTCCTGCCGAGTTCCGTGGTGATCGTGAAGGCCCATGCGTCGGTGGGCACCTTGGGTGTCGGGCCCGCCGACAGCACGGGGAACGACTCGGTCGGGTACTGGCCCGGGGGCAGTCGGTCGGCCAGTCGGCGGCCGCGCCCCTGGAAGCCCGGTGAGAAGGAAGTCACGACGTCATCTCCTGAGCACGTCCACCGCCGTCGCGTGCGAGGTTCGGCTCCAGTGTCGGGGTTCGGGAGCGGGTGCACCACTTGGCCGTCCCGGGCGGCGCACCGAGCCGGGGCGGCACACCGCCCCGGCTCGGTGGCGTCCACTCGCTCTCAGGCGGTGTGCAGCGCGGCGCGCAGCGTGGCCACGGCCTGATTGATGGCGGCTTCGGCGGCGTGGGTCTCGCGCAGGGCGTTGAGCATCACGAAGTCGTGGATGATGCCCTGGTAGCGGACCGAGGTGACCGCCACTCCGGCCTCGCGCAGCTTGTTGGCGTAGGCCTCGCCCTCGTCGCGCAGGACGTCGGCCTCGCCGGTGATGACGAGGGCCGGGGGCAGGCCGGTGAGCTGCTCGGTGGTGGCGCGCAGCGGGGACGCGGTGATCTGGGCGCGCTCGGCCTCGTCGGTCGTGTATTGGTCCCAGAACCACTGCATACCGTCGCGGCGCAGAAAATAGCCCGTGGCGAACTGGTGGTAGGAGCCGGTGTCGAAGTTCGCGTCGGTCACCGGGTAGAACAGCACCTGCTGCACCAGCGGGACGCCACCGCGTTCCTTGGCCATGAGGGTGAGGGCGGCCGTCATGTTGCCGCCGACCGAGTCGCCGGCCACCGCGATGCGGTCGGCGTCCAGTCCCTTGCTCGCGCCCTCCTCGACGATCCAGCGGGCGACGGCGAAGTTCTGCTCGATGGCGACGGGGTAGCGCGCCTCCGGAGAGAGGTCGTACTCGGGGAAGACGACGGCGGCACCGACGCCGGCGGCGAGTTCGCGCACCAGGCGGTCGTGGGTGTGGGCGTTGCCGAACACCCAGCCGGCGCCGTGGATGTAGACGAGCACCGGCAGGGTTCCCTCGGCACCGGCGGGCTTGACGATGCGGGCCCGGACGCTGCCGGTCGGACCGCCCGACACCGTGATCCACTCCTCGTCCACGTCCGGCTTGGCGATCTCACCGGACTGCACCTCGTCGACAGCCTTGCGCCCTTCGGCCGGGGGCAGGTCGAACAGGTACGGCGGGTTGGCCGTGGCCTGTGTGAACGCGGCCGCCGCGGGCTCCAGCACCGGCTGAACGGGTTCGACCGATTCCGACATGTGCGTCTCCTGGTGGTTCAGTGGCGCGCCGGTCCTTCCGGCGCAGGGGACCCGGACCGCACGCCGGGCGCTCCGGTTCCAACGCTGGTCACGCTAGGACTGGCCGGCAGTGGGCAGTTGACCGGGAGTGCACCGGTGTTTGCCCTCCAGCGCACGAGCGCGTGCTCAGCCGCATGTACGGGGATCGACGGCTCCCGCCGCCGAGGTGAACGCGTCGAGGCTGTCGCGGTCGCGGAGTTCGGCGGCGAAGTCCTCCAGGGGGAAGTCCGGGCGGACTACGGCGCGTGCGGCCACGACGGCCAGGGCCAGTGGCAGTCGGCCGCACCGGGCCACGATCTCGTCGGCCGCCTTGCGGAGTTCGGGCAGGACCGAGTCCGGGACGCCGGCCCGCAGCGCGGCACGGGCCGCGTCACGTACGGCGGCCGGGTGCTCGCTCTCCACGGCTGCGAAGGCAGGGTGCGCGCGGGCCTCGCCGGGGATACCGGACGCGACCGGGCCTCGCCACAACGCCAGTGCCTCCGTGAGGACTTCGACTGTACGGACGGCCGTCTCCGCCCGCCGGGCCTGCTCGCACAGCTCGCGGAAGCGCAGCAGGTCCGAGCAGCCGCCGTCGATGACCAGCCGGTAGCCGCCCGCCTCGCGCAGCAGCCATCGGCCCACGGAGCGGGCAGGCAGCCCGGGTTCCAGCAGACGGCGCAGCGCACCCACATGACGGCGGATCACATTCACCGCGCTGTGCGGCGGCCGGGCGCCCCACAGCACGTCGACGATCTCGCTCACGGCGACCGGACCACCCGCCCGGACGAGCAGCAGACCCAGCAGGGTCCCCCCGAGATCCAGCTCCGTACCCCCCCCGCTAGGCCCGCACGGGCCCCAGAACCGTGAATCGCACCGGCTTCCGCGGCACCCTTTCCCCCTCCGGTCACCCTCCCCGGCCTCGACTGTAGGTCACAGGGGGAGTTACCAGGAGTTATGGACAACAGGTGGAGGTGCCGTTGACGGCTCCGAGCCTCAGTACTTCTTCGCTCCGGCCACGATCGCCTCACGGATGCGGTGGTACGTGCCGCAGCGGCAGACGTTGCGGATCTCGTCGAGGTCGGACTCGCTGATCTCGCGCCCCTCCTCCCGGGCCTGGCGCACCTTGGCGACGGCGGTCATGATCTGGCCGGGCTGGCAGTAGCCGCACTGGGCGACGTCGTACTCGAGCCAGGCCTCCTGCATCGGGTGCAACGGCGCGCCGACGGTGGCGGGCAGGCCCTCGATGGTGGTGATCTCGTCGTCCGCCTCGATGTCCTTCACCGGTACGGAACAGGGGTTGAAGGCCTTGCCGTTGATGTGGCTCGTGCAGGCCTGGCACACGCCGAGCCCGCAGCCGTACTTCGGTCCGGTCACGCCCAGGACGTCCCGGAGCACCCACAGCAGTCGTACGTCGTCCTCGATGTCCACGGTCACGGACTTGCCGTTGAGGATGAAGGTGTGTTCGGGCACGTGGGCTCCTAGTAGGCGCGGTCCAGTCCGTCGGTGGGCGACGCGGGGACGGGCGGGGAGACGGGCAGCGGCTCGAAGCCGAGCGGCTCGGCGTGGTTGATCGGGAAGTCGGTGGGCATCTTGCCGGTCGCGCGGCCGTAGGCACAGGCAACGGCGGCCGCCGCCGCGCCGACCGCGAGTTCCCCGGCGCCGCCCGGCTTTCCGGTGGTCGTCGGCATGACGACGATCTCCAGGTCCGGCGGGGTGTTCCACTGCCGGGTGTAGAAGTAGTTGTCCCAACTGCCTTCCGCGAAGTGCCCGTTGTCGAGATGAAGACCCGAACTGAGGGTGATGGCGATGCCGTCCATGATGCCGCCCATCATCTGGGCCTCGAGGCCGCGCGGGTTCACCGCCAGACCGACGTCGACGGCGCAGACGACCTTGGTGACGCGGGGGCCGGTGTACGCGTCGGGGATCGTCCGGCCGGTGGTCTGCGGCCGGCAGTCGATCTCGGCGAGGACCGCGACGAACGCGTGGTACTCGGGGTGGATCGCGATGCCTTGCGCGGTGCCCGCAGGCATGTTCCGGCCCCAGGCGCCGAGTTGGGCGACCTTGTCCAGGACGGCCCGCGCCCGCTCGTCCTTGAGATGGGTACGGCGGTATTGATACGCGTCCTTGCCCATGCGCCTGGCCAGCTCGTCGACGATCAGCTCCTGCGCGCACCGGACGTTGGGCGAGTAGATGTTGCGCATGGCGCCGGTGTTGAAGCCCTTGTCGGTCTCGCTGAGCAGCTGGGTGACGACCCCGAAGTGGTAGGGGGTCTGCTGGGTGAGTGTGAAGATCGTCTCGGAGAACGTGAGGTCGGCCACGGGCAGGCTCGCGGCCTCGGCGGTGATGATCTCTCCGACTCCATGGCTGAAGTCGGTGGCCACGGAGGTGTGGTGCTGCTGGTAGGTGAGCACCTCGCCCAGCGCATAGGTGGCCCGGGCGCGCGAGGTGGCCATGGGGTGGGTGCGGCCGTGCCGGAAGTCGTCGGTGCGGTGCCACATCAGCCTGACGGGCTTGCCCATCTTCTGGGAGATCTCGGCGGCTTCGGCGGCGGCGTCGAAGAACAGCCTGCGGCCGAAGGAACCGCCGCCCTCGGTGATGTGCAGCTTGACCGCGCTCACCGGCAGGCCGAGCTGCAGCGCGATCCGCTCCTGCGCGGTGATCGGTGTCTTCAGGCTCGCCCAGATCTCGGCGGAGTCCTTGCGGACGTCCGCGACGGCGCAGTTGGTCTCCAGCGCGCTGTTGCTGGCGAAGTGGAAGGTGAAGCGGGCGTCGACGGACTTGGTGAGCAGATCGAGTGCGGGCAGCGGGAGTTCGGCCTTGCGCAGCTCGTCGCGAATGGTGGCGTCGGACTTGCCGTCCGCGGTGCCCGGCCCCCAGGTGACGTTCAGTGCGCGGACGGCGTCGATGCACTGTCCGAAGGTGCGGCCGCGGACGGCGACGCCGGTCGAGACGGTCACCACGTCCGTGATGCCGGGCATGGCCCGCACGGCGTCCAGGTTCTGCACCGAGCGGACCGTGCCGTTGATCGTCGGCGGCCGGCACACCATGGTGGGCAGTGCGCCAGGCACCTGGAGGTCCATCGCGAACTTCTTGCGTCCGGTGACCGCGTCGAGCGCGTCGATGCGCCCCTGCGCGGTGCCGATCACCTTGAAGTCGGCGGGTTCTTTGAGGTCGACCGACACCTGTCCGGTGCTGGTCGCGGCCGCCTTCTCGGCCAGGTCGCCGTAGCTGAGGCTCCGGCCGGTCGCGGTGGAGGTGATGACGCCCGCCTTGGCGGTGAGGGTGTCGATCACTTCGCCCAGTTCGAGGGCCGCCGCCCTCAGGAGACGACCACGCGCGACGGCGGCCGCGACCCGGATCGGCGTGTACATCGAGATGATGGTGTTCGATCCGCCGGTGACCTGGTTGAACAGCAGCTCGGGCCGGGCGTCGGCGAGCGAGACGCGAACCTTGTCCAGGGGCAGGTCCAGCTCCTCCGCGATGAGCATGGCGCTGGAGGTGGTGATGCCCTGTCCGACCTCGGCGCGCGGCAGCGCGAAGGAGGCTGTGCCGTCCGTGTCGATACGGATCGTGATCAGGTTCGCGGTGGGCAGGGCGGCGTGGGTGAGCATGTCGTTGAGGTCGTAGATCTCTGCCGGCCCCGGCACGGAAGGCACCACCGCGGCCGCCTGTGAGGGAGCGAGGACGCTCTCGCCCAGCTCGGCCGCCACGGTCAGGGTCGAGGCGGCCACCACATAACCCAGGAACCTCCGGCGCCCGATGCCGTCCGGCCCCGCGCCGTCCCGGTGCGGCCGCGGCTGGCGGTGAACTCCCATCGGCTGTCCTCCCGACCACGAAATGGGGTGCGTCTTGCTGCACCGCGACGCGGGCAAGCGGAATCCCGGCGTCGCGGGTGCCCTCGCTCCGTTCACGGCGGCTCCCGACTCTGCACGCTGGAAGCGCGTCACGGAAGTTCTCCGGCGTATCTCCCCGTAAGCCTCACGTCACTTCACATATGAAGCCCGCTGGGGTGCTTCGTCCGTACCGGGTCGGTCCACCGGGCATGCGGAAGCGGAAGTCCTCACGAAGCACGCACCTCCGGCCGCCGGAGAGGCACTCTCAGCGTGGCCGCGGCTTCGTACTCTCGGACGTGACGCGGGCCGAAGTGCGCAGGGTGCCGACGGACTTCAGCAGGCGATCGGCCGGTTCGCGCAGCCGGGGATGGGGGAGCACCGTGTTCCGCAGGCCGCGTACCGGCCTGCGCCACATCCGGTGCGCCCCGCCACCGGATGGGGCCGGGCCGCGCACCCCTCCCCCCACGCGCAGCTCACGGGTCTTGAGCCACTCCTTGTGCTCCTTGTCGGGGCGTCCTCTTTACCGACAGCACCTTGCTGAAGGGCGTCGTGGGGCGCTCCTGGCGTTCGTCGTCCACGACGATGTCGACCACCTCGTTGTAGAAAGCGAGCAGTCCACGGACCGCGGCCACCGCCGGGAGCGGTTCCGGGTAGCTCCAGAGGATGTCGGGCGGGACGTCGTCTTCGCCGCGCCAGGACCAGTACGTGGCGGTGCCCTTGTACGGGCATCCGGTGCTGTGGTCGCTGGGGTTGAACAGGTCGAGGCGTACGTCCTCGCGCGGCAGGTAGTAGCGCGTGGGCAGGCCGGTCTCGAAGATCAGGACCGGGCGCCTGGTGTCCGCGACGACCGTGCCGGCGATCTCGACCTGCACATGGCGGCTGCTGGGCAGCGCGTCCACCCGTTTGTACGGGTCCCGGGGGTGGATGAAGATCTCTTCCTCCTCCTCGTACCAGTGGTCCAGTCCGCGCCCGGTGCGGCTGCGCCACTCGAAGGCGATGTGTCCGGCGAGTTCGGCCGCGGGAAAGGTCCAGGCCGCATTCTCCAGGAGACCGCCGTCGGCTTCGAGGTCGTAGAAGATCCGTGATCCGGTGTGGCTGCCGGTCCGGGGACGGCGCGCCGGACGGAGCAGGTCCTGGCGGACCTCGTCACGCGGGAAGGCGTACGTCGGTACGGGCACGCGGGGCTCCCAGACCAGGACGGGATGGCGGCTGTCCACGACGGTGAGATCTCCCGCGCGACCGCGCACCCAGCGCCGGCTGGGTTCCCACAGAAGGCCCTCCGGGGTGGTGCGGAGGGATCCGGCGGTGGTGGGTGTGGTCATGTCCCGTTCTCCTTCCGACGGCCGACGGACGGTGGCCTGGGACCGGCGGCCTGTGACCGGCGGACCCTGGCATGCGGCTTGAGAGGGGAGGCCGTAGTGCTCCAGTTAACGCCAGATTCGCCGGCTCGGCCGCGTTGTCCCGGCCCGGGAGTCGGTTCAGTGAAAAGATCCTCCAGAGTCCCGGCTTTGGGAGGAATCCGATGAAGCTGCACAGCCACGTATGGGGAACCGGTGACCGGGTCGCCGTCCTGGTCCACGGGATCATGTCGGACCACAGGACCTGGCGCCGCGTGGGACCGGCGCTGGCCGCCAAGGGCTACCGGGTCGTCGCCGTCGATCTGCGCGGCCACGGGGCGAGCGGACGGGGTGCGTACGGCGCCGAGAGCTGGGCCGACGACCTGGTCGAGACCCTCCCGGACCGCCCAGACCTGGCCCTCGGGCATTCGCTCGGGGCGTTGGCGCTCGCACTGGCCGTCGAACGGCTCGCCCCGGCACGGGCCGTGTACTGCGACCCGGCGTGGGCGCTGCGCCAGGAGGCCGGTGCCGGGGCCCGTCGTTTCGCCGCCTTCAAGCACGCGACCAGGGACATGATCATCGACCTCAACCCTCGTTGGGAGCAGGCCGATGTGGACGTCGAGCTGGCCACGCTCGCGGCCTGGGATCCGCATACGGCTCACGCGCTGGGCGACGTCTACGCCGTCGACCGGACCCCCGCGCGACCCGTCGTGCCTTCGCTGGTCATGGCGGCCGATCCCAGCACGCTCGTATCCCCGGAGTTGAAGGGTGTGTTGACGCGCCGGGGGTTCGAGGTGCGGACCGTCCGCGGTGCCGGACACAGCGTCCATCGCGACGACTTCGACGGCTTCATGGGCGCGCTGGACGGGTGGATCTGAGTCCGCAAGCCGTACGGCATGCGGCCCCACGGCGTGGGCCGCGCGAGCGACCTCGCGGCCACGGCTGCCACCGCCGGTGGCGGGGGGACGTGACCGTGTGTCCTGTGCCGTGCGCCGGTGCCTCGAGCCCCGTTCGTCAGAGAGGTTCCCATGTCCCGACTTCCGCGCCTGGCCGGTATCACCACGGCCGCCATCGCCCTCGGCGTGCTCGCGTCGGCTGCCCCGGTGAGTGACGAGCGACTGCTGACGGAGCCACGCGTCGTCGCCCCCTTCGACCTCGCCGCCGGGCAGACGCCGGAGAACATCGCCCTCGAGCCCGACGGTTCCGCCGACGTCACACTGGCCTTCTCCCGGCAGATCGCGCACATCACCCAGGACGGCCGCAAGCGGATCCTGGCGACCCTGCCGCCCGAGGCGCACCCGGACACACCCCTCCTCGAACGGACCGTGGTTCTCGGCATCGCCCGCGCGCACGACGGCACGCTCTACGTCGACTACGCCACCGGGACCGACAAGACCGGTGTCTGGCGCATCTCCCCCGGCGGCACCCCGAGGCAGATCGCGCGATTGCCCGAGGGCGGGCTGCCCAACGGCCTGGCCCTCGACGAGCGGCGAGGCGTGCTCTATGCCGCGGACTCGGTGCTGGGCACCGTGTGGCGCATCCCGCGGACGGGTGGCGTGCCCACGGCGTGGGCCCGGGCGACCGCACTTGAGCCCGCTGCCGCCGGTGGCTTCGGCGCCAACGGGGTCAAGGTGCACCGTGACGCCGTATGGGTGTCCAACAGCGACCGGGGGACGCTGCTGCGCATCCCCGTACGGCCGGACGGCTCGGCGGGCACTGTCGAGACCAGCGCGAGCGGGCTGGAGGCGATCGACGACTTCACGTTCCCCGGCCCCGGGAACACCGTCTTCGCGGCGCTGATCACGAGCAGCCGGATCACCCAGGTGCGGCCCGACGGCACCCACACCATCGTTCTCACGGGGCAGGACGGCCTGTCCAACCCGACCTCCGTCGCCGTACGCGGCCGGACCGTCTATGTGCCCAGCGCGGCCTACTTCACGACGAAGGACCCGAACCTGCTCCTGGCCCATCTACGCAGGCACTTCAGCCGGTAGCCCGTCAGAGGCTGTCGGGTGGCCGCATCCAGGCACGCGTGCCGAACGAGGCGCAGGACCGCGAGGCGACCCCGACGGCGTACGCGAGCGCCGCGGCGAAGCGATCCGCGTCCGCGGGCACACGTCCGCCCTGCGCCCAGTGCCGGGCGAACGCCCCGTGCAGGAAGTCACCGGCGCCCACGGTGTCGACCGCTCGAACCGGCGGCACCTCGACGGTGCCCTTGCCGCCGGGGCCCGACCACATGACCGGGTCGGCGCCGCGACTGACGGCGGCCCAGACGACACCGTGATCGTGCAGGTGTTCCAGGGTCTCCGCGGCTGTCTCGGTGCCGGGCGGGTGGAAGTCGGCCGAGCACAGGGCGATGTCGATGGCAGGCAGGAGCGTCTCGGTGCCGGTCTTCCAGCTTCCGCCGTCCAGCAGGGTGGGACGGCCTGCTTCGCGCGCCATCCGGGCGGCGGTGAGGGCGAGTTCCCTGTGGTGCCCGTCGAGTTCCACGATGTCGCTGGCGGCCACCAGCGCCGCCAGGTCGTGAGGCGATCCGAGCCGATGGCGCACCGCGTTGGTCGAGGCGACGGCACGCTGACCGCTCGCCGCCGTCACCAGGACCGACGAGACGGAGGGCGGATCGGTCACGTCGGCCGCCAGATCATCCACCACCACGCCCAGGTCCTCGAGGTCGGCCTGGGCCGCCAACGCGAGCGGGTGGCGGCCGATGCCGGTGAGGAGCGTCGCCCTTCCACCCAGGTGCGAGAAGACGGCGGCAGCGTTGGCGGCGGGCCCACCGGCGGCCACGACCTGGTCCCGGGCCGTCAGCTTCTCGTCGGCGCCCGGCACATGGTCCACCAACTGGATGACGTCCACCGTGCACAGCCCGACGAACAGCCCTGCCGGATGCCCCACCATCACCGCCTCCCCGTCATACTCGCCCACCGAAAAACACCCGCACGTCGCGGATCAGACCCTCGCGCACGGTGATCGCTTCCATGTTGCGGTACCGCTCGCCCGTGACGAGCTCGTACTCGTAATAGACGAGGACGAGTTCGGGGTCCGCGCGCGTGACGGTCAACAGCCGCTGCTCCCGGAATCGGGCGGCTGTCGGGAAACACCGCTCGAAGAACACCGCCTTGTCGATGTGGTCGTCCTGCGGGCTGGTGAAGGTGAACTCGTCGGCGTAGAGGGGCAGGGCGGCGTCGCGGTCCTGCGACCTGTAGTGCCGGAAGGCCGCCTCCACCACGTCGACGGGGTTGAGGTCCATGGCTCCATGCTGTCAGGCGCGCAGGCCCTCGAAGGCGATGTTCAGGTGGCGGGGGCCGCGCAGGACCGCGTTCGGGCGGTACGGCGGCGGGTCCTCCAGGAGGCGGGGGTTCTCCAGGCGGCGGGTCAGCTCCGCCAGGGCGATCTGGGCTTCCAGGCGGGCCAGTGGAGCGCCGAAGCAGCTGTGGATGCCGCTGCCGAAGCCGAGGTGCTGGATGTCCCCGCGGTCGGGGTCGAAGCGGTCGGGCTCGTGGAAGCGCTCGGGGTCGCGGTTGCCGGCGGCCAGGACCAGCCAGATGCGCGCACCCTTCGGGATGGTCACGCCACGCAGTTCGATGTCGGCGATGCAGGTGCGCTGGGGGACGAGCTGCACGGGAGGCTCGTAACGCAGCAGTTCCTCCACGATGTTGGGGGCCAGCCCCGGGTCCTCGCGCAGCCGGTGCAGGTATTTCGGGTGGCGCAGCAGGGTCAGCATGCCGTTGGTGATGAGGTTGACCGTGGTCTCGTGGCCGGCGATGAGCAGGAGAACGGAGGTGCTGAGGACCTCCATCGTCGTCATCGCGCCGTCCGGGCCGTGGCTGGTCACCAGGTCGGACAGCATGTCGTCGCGGGGTTCCTTGGCGCGCTCCTCGACCAACCCGGCCAGGTACATGCCGAGTTGCGTCCGGGCCTCCCGCGCGGACTTCGCGGCTTCGGAGTCGGGGGCCACGCGCGTCTCCGGGTCCAGGGCGGCGACGATCGGATCGACCCAGGCCCGGAAACGCGGCTCGTCCTCGCGCGGCACGCCGAGCAGCCGGCAGATCACGGTGACGGGGAAGGGGTAGGCGAACTGGTCGACCAGGTCGATCTGCCGGGCGTCGCCGAAGCCGTCGATCAACTCGGTGACGATCCGTGCGAGTTCGCCGCGCATGGAGTCGATTCGGGTCGGCCGGTGCGGCGGGCCGAAGGAGCTGTTGGCGATGCGGCGCAGCCGGTCGTGCTCCGGGGGGTCGAGCCGGATGAAGCTGGGCGGCAGTCCCGTCGCCTCCACTCCGGCGAGTTCGTCCTCGCCGGCGGCCGTGAGGTTGGTGGCGTCAGAGCTGATGCGGGGGTCGTGCAGGAGGCTCTCGATGTCCCAGTACGAGCTGATGACGTACGGGCCGCCCTCCGCCTCGTGCAGGACCGGCGTCTTGCGGAGCTCTTCGTAGAGCGGATACGGGTTGGCGCGATTCGCGTAATCGGTGATCCGGCGCACGAGCGAGTCTTGCGTCATGAGTGGTCCTTGGGCGTGGGGGTGTCGAGGAGGGCCGGGCAGCCGTCAGTGACGGGCCGGGGTGAAGACCAGGCGCCGGTCGGCAGGTGAGTAACCGCTGAGGGTGACGGTCGGGCCGTGGGTCGGCAGGGACGGGTCGGGGAAGTCGGCCGCGACCGGTCGGCGGCCCTCGGGGCGGCGGTCCACGGTCGGGAACTCCACCGGGAACGGCGCGCCCCTCTCGATCTGCCGCTCGTAGAACTCCAGCCAGCGCGTGTTGTCGAAGCTGACGGCGGCGATGACCCGGCCCTTGTAGCCGTACACGCCGATGAAGCGGCGCTCGGCGAGCGAGCCCTGCGTGATCATGATCTCTTCGCCCATCGGGGGGACGCCGACCGACTTGATGTTCACGCCGAACTGCGAGGACCAGAAGGCGGGCACCCACAGGTGCGGGCGACGCTCGGCGCTGGGGCTGATCATGTTGTGCGCGGCGATCTCGGCCTGTGCGACGGCGTTGCCCCAGTGTTCGAGGGAGAGGAACTGGTAGCCGAACAGGGCGTGCGGGGAGCGGGCCACGTCACCGGCGACGAAGACGTCGTCGGTGACGATGCCCCGGAAGTCGAAGGCACGGCAGCCCGCGTCGCAGGCGATGCCGCGGGGTCCCGCACCGAGCCCTGATCCGTTCAGCCACTCCGTGTTGCGCAGCGCGCCCAGCGAGACCACCACGACGTCCGTCTCGACGATGCTCTCGTCGGACAGGTGCGCGGCCCGTACCCGGCCCGCCGAGTCGCCCTCCAGGGCGGTGACCATCACGCCGGTGCGCAGGTCCACGCCGTTCTCGCGGTGGAGGTCCGCCGAGACGGCGCCGATCACTCCGCCGAGGGCGCCGACCAAAGGCGCACCGGCGCGCTCGGCCACGGTGACCTGGATGTCCATCTCCCGGCAGGCGGAGGCGACTTCGCAGCCGGCGAATCCGGCGCCGATGACGAACACCCGGCGTGGTCCGGCCTTCAGCCGCCGGTCGAGGGCGGCCGCGTCGTCCCGGCCGCGCAGGACGAAGACGCCGTCCAGCTCGGCCTCGGCCTCCTTCGGCCAGGGCCGGGCGCGGGTGCCGGTGGCGATCAGCAGGCGGTCGTACTCGACTTCGTCGCCGTCGGCGAGCCGTACCCGCTTGGCCGCCATGTCGAGGCTGGTCGCCGGGACGCCGAGCCGCCACTTGGCGTCGATCTCGTGGCGCCGGGGCAGGTCGGTGTGGAGCGCGGAGGCCTTGCCGAGCAGGACGGCTTTGGACAGCGGCGGCCGGTCGTACGGCTCGTACGGCTCGTCGCCGATCATGGTGAGGGAACCGGCGAAGCCCTCGGCGCGCAGCGTCTCGGCGGCCCTGAGGCCCGCGAGCGACGCGCCGACGATGACGATCCGGCCCTCGCGCCTGAACCACTCGAGGTAGTCAGCGGCCATCGGAGGTCTCCCGCGCGGAGCCGGGGGCATGCAGTCCGTCGGCGGTGATCGCCTGCACGGGGCAGGCGGCGACGGCGCGCGCGACCGCCTCGCGCTGTTCCGGTTCGGCGCGCGGGTTGTAGATCAGGGACTCCTCGCCGTGCATGGTGAAGACGTCCGGCGCGAGAAACGCGCACTGTGCGTATCCCTGGCATTTGTTGAGATCGACGACAAGCCTCATCGACGCTCCGCCCTTTCGGCAGCCAGGTCCGGCGTGCACCACCTGCTCGGCGGGACCCTTCGGACGGCGGTCATCTCCCCCTTGCCAGCATGCGAGCCGGAGGGCGGCCCGGGCGCGCCGGGGCGCGCCGATCGAGTGACCGGCCCGCGCTCACCCCGCCCGTCCGCCGACCACGAGGATGTAGACGCTGAGCACCAATGACCACGCGGGGAAGGCCAGCTCGGCCCAGGGGGCGTTGGACGAGACGAACAGCAGCGTCAGGGCGGTGAGGAAGCCCAGCACGGTGAGCCACCGGGGCAGGATGCCGAGGCGGTGTCCGATCACGGACATGGAGCAGGTGAAGACGGCCGCCATCCGCATGGCGTAACCGGTCATCAGGGTGTACGCGAGGTGCCGGCCGAAGTCCCAGGTGGGCAGTCCGGGTGTGCTGCCGGGAGGGTGCGCGGTGGCCAGTACGGCGTCTGCGGCCGCGGCCGCCGCGGACATCATGGCGACGAAGACCAGTCCGCTGCCGAGCAGGACGGTGGCGAGGAACCGGTCCTCGGCGTCACCGACGTGGGAGCGTACGACGCCGAGGAACCACAGGAAGAAGATGCCGGCGAACGGCACGAGCGCGAGTGCCGTGCGCACTGCGCTGCGCCGGGCCGTGTCGGTGAAGCCCTGGGGGGTGATCGCGTCGGCGCCCTCGGGGATGCCCAGCCTGATCAGCACGATGGCCGCCGCGAGCAGCAACGCGAAGACGACACCCGCGAGTCCGGCGCCCCGGGGAGTCTGCAGTGGCCGCTCGCCCGGCCCCGTCGTCTGCATGCGCGACTCGCTCCCTCTCCACCGACCGTTGCCACCAGCAAGCAGCCTGAGGGGAGGCGCCGCCACCGGAGGACGGCCGAACGGAAGAGCGCGGGCCGGTCAGTCCTCGGTCCAGCCGTGCTTCTTCGCGAACTGGGCGAGTTCCTGGCGGATCTGGAGGATCTGCTGGCCGGTCAGGGTGGGGGCCGCGCGGAGGAGGAGTTCGGTGATCTCGGTCGTGAACTCGGTCGTCTGCAGCACGTCGCACAGCGAGTCGTCGGTGACGGCGCCGACCGACGAGGGGCCGAGGCGGATGGAGGAGGCCTTGGGGCCGCGGTCGCCCTCCTCGATGTCGAACTCGACGACGAGTCCGGTACGGACCATGGATTCCGGGATGAGGAGGTCGTTCACATGGAGGAAGACGTCTTCGTCTCCCTCCTCGGGAGCGATGAACCCGTATCCCCGCGTGCTGTCGAACCGCACCACACGACCTGCGACCACACCAACCCCCAAACAACCCGGGCCACCTGCCCGAAACATTTCGCGGGCGAGTTTAGCAGCAGCCCGGGGGGTTGATGGGCCACCGACGGGGTCCTACGCAAGGCCGCGGCGCCCGGTATTGACATCACATCGGTGGTTCACCACGATCGTCCGACAACCGGGCCGACCGCTGTGCGGACACTTGTCCGCCACGATCGGCCCGGTTCCGGCCGTCGTCCCCACGGAAGGTCACTCGGATGAGCCTGGGACTGCTGATACTTCGGGTGTTGCTCGCCGCTCTGCTGTTCGGCCACGCGACGCAGAAGCTGCGCGGATGGTTCGGCGGCGCCGGTCTCGTCGGCACCGGAGTGGCCTTCGAACGGCTGGGATTCGTGCCCGGTGCGAGGATGGCGCTCGTCGCCGGCCTCGCGGAACTCACGGGTGCCGCCTCGATCGCCACCGGGCTGCTGACACCCGCCGGCTGCGCCGTCGTCGTCGGCACGATGACGGTGGCCGCCGCGGCGAACTCGACCAACGGCTTCTGGGCCCAACGCTGCGGCTGCGACGTACCGTTCTGGTACGGCGCTGTCGCCGCGGTCCTCGGCTTCACCGGCCCCGGACCCTGGTCGCTCGACACCACCCTCGGCCTGGACAACCTGTCCGGCTCCGCGCAGGGTCTGGCGGCGCTGGCCCTCGGCCTTGGCCTCCTCGCGTCCGTCGTTCCGTTGCTTCGAGCATGGTCAGCTCTCAGCATTCCGGGTATTTCGGCCCAGAAGGTCCGTCTCATCACCACAGCGTGAGGGCTTCGGCTTGAGTACGGTCTCTCGTTTCTGTCTGCCGCTGGTCAGGCAGGGTTGCGCCACCTGCCCGCCCCGCCGTGGCCTTGTGGCTGCGGCGGGTGGTGCGGGTCTTGTGGTCGACTCCACGAGGCTTCGACGTCTTGACGGCGTCCTGGTCTCCGGCCACTCCGGTACCAGTTGCTGCCGCCGCTGCGAGGGCGGCGAGGTTGTGTGCGGCGTTGGCGTCCCGGTCGATGACCAGGCCGCACACGTCGCATGCGTAGGTCCGGACGTGCAGCGGCAGTTTGGCTTTCACCGCGCCGCACCCGGAGCAGGTCTTGGAGGAGGGGAAGAAGCGGTCGGCGGCCATGATGCGGCAGCCGTTCCGCTTCGTCTTGTAGGTGAGTTGGCGGCGGATCTCTCCGAATCCGGCGTCAGCGATCCTCCGCGCCAGGCGCCGGTTGCGGAGCATTCCGGCGACGTTGAGGTCCTCGACCGCGACGGTGCCGTACTCGGCCGTCACGGCGGTGGTGAGTTTGTGCAGGGCGTCGGTGCGGAGGTTCGCGACGCGGTGGTGCACGCGGTTGCGGGCCGCGTTGGCCTTCTCCCACCGCTTCGACGGCTTCTGCCCCATCCTGCGGTCCGGGCCCCGGCGGCGGGAGACGGTGCGGGAGGCACGGCGTAGCTGCCCCAGCGCCGCATCGAGGTGCCTCGGATTGGCTTCTTCGCGGATCTCGCCGGTGCTGTCGGCCATCACCGCGAGGGTCTTCACCCCCAGGTCGATCCCGACCGCCACGTCCGGCCGGGCGACCTTCACGAGGTCGCGTTTGACCTCGGCCTGGAAGGACACGAACCAGCGGCCCCGCTCGCGCCGGACCGTGGCGGAAAGGATGCGGGCCGTTTCGGCCTGCACGCGGGTCAGGAGCTTGCCGGTGGGTTCATGGGTGCGGATCGTGCCGAGCCGGGGCAGGGTGATGTGACGGCCGTCCGTGTCGACGCGGATGGTGCCGGTGGTGAACCGGCAGGCCAGACGCGCCTTCCGCTTCTGCTTGAACCGCGGCATCCCCACCGCGCGGCCCCGTCGCTCACCCTGCTTCGACTTCGCGTAGTTGTCGAACGCGGCAGCAGCATTCGCCAGGCCGGTGGAGTACGCCTCCTTGGAGTTCTCCTCCCACCACCCGGCGAACCTGGGATCGGTGTGCTTGGCCTCGTTGAACGCCTTGCGCAGCGCGGGCAGCGACCACGGCCGCCACTTGGTCAGCGACTCCTCGACAACGCCATAGGACTCCTCGGCCTTCCGCTGCCACCACGACGCGCTCACCCAGCCGACAGCCCAGTTGTACGCGGCCCTGGCCGCGCCGCAATGCGACCGCAGCGCAGCCTCCTGGGCGGCGTTCGGGCCGAGGGCGAACCGGTACGCCTGCACCACGAAACCCGGTTGCGGCCGGAACGTCTTCACTCGGCGGCCTCGCCCATCGCCACGGCCACCGCGCGTTCGGCACGGTTCTTCGCCGCCCGCCGCCCGTACAGACGAGCGCACATCGAGGTCAGCACCTCGGTGATGTCACGGACCAGGTCATCAGTGGTCTCGGCGGGATCCAGGACCAGCAGGCGGCGGCCGGATGCCGACAGAGCGGCTTCGAGGTGTTCGACGCCGAAGCGAGCGAGGCGGTCACGGTGCTCGACCACGATCACCGCCGCTTGCGGGTCGGCGAGCAGACGGTGCAGCTTCCGGCGTCGCCCGTTCAAGCCCGAGCCGACCTCGGCGACGACCTCGGCGACGGCCAGGCCCTGCCGGTTCGCCCCGGCCACGACCCGGGCCGTCTGCCGCTCCAGGTCGGCTCTCTGATCAGCGGACGACACGCGGCAATACGCCACGACCCGCCCAAAGGCGGCAGGCGCTTCCTCGACCAGCCACGTCCCGGACGGGGCCTGGCGCACGGGGACGGGCATCTTGCCGTCCTTCACCCACCGCCACGCGGTCTGGTAGCTCACGCCCTGCTGACGCGCCCACTCCGAAAGCTTCACACGAACAAGATACACAACCAGAAATGACTACGTATGACTACAGAATACGAAGCAGATATCGACCCCTCACCGCCCGCGCCCGCGTACTGCGCGAGCGAGCCGGCGCGCCGGAAGCGGACGGCCGCGAGTCGCCTCGAGCAGCCGGGAGGAGCCGGTGGAAGTTGCGGGTCAGTCGGTCCATCAAATGGCCGGCCCGCAACTGTCACGCGAGACTTCCTTTGCGGGGACGGCGACAGGCGGTCGTGCGCATCGCACGGACAGATGTCCGCCAGGCGAATGATGAATCGCTGCGGAAAGCTCTGTGTTACGTTCACGCGAGCACCGACGTCACGGCCGTCGCAGGCACCCGGACATCTGGGAGCGATGATGAACACCTGGTGGAACGCGCGGACGTCAGGTTTCGAGACGACCGCACGCGGACGGGCCGTCCTGGCCGATCCCCGGATCAACCGCGGTACGGCCTTCACCGCCGAGGAACGCCTCGCACTGGGCCTCGACGGACTGATCCCGCCCCGGATGCTCAGCCTGGACCAGCAGGCCGAGCGCGCCTACGGTCAGTACACCGCGCAGCCCACGGATCTGGCCAAGAACGTCTACCTGACCGCGCTGCACGACCGGAACGAGGTCCTGTTCTACCGGCTCGTCGGCGACCACCTCTCGGAGATGCTGCCCATCGTCTACACGCCGACGGTGGGCACCGCGATCGAGCGGTACAGCAACGAATACCAGCGCCCGCGGGGCATCTACCTGTCGGTCGATGCGCGCGAGGGCATGGAACGTGCGCTGCGCGCCTCGGGGTTGAGTGCCGCCGACGTCGACCTGGTCGTGGCGACCGACGGCGAGGCCATTCTGGGCATCGGGGACTGGGGCGTGGGCGGCATCCACATCTCGGTGGGCAAACTCGCCGTGTACACGGCCGCGGGAGGCATCGACCCCGCCCGCACCCTGCCCGTCGTGCTCGACGTCGGTACCAACCGCAAGCAACTCCTGGACGATCCGCTGTATCTGGGCAACCGTCACCCGCGCGTGGACACGCAGACGTACGACGCGTTCATCGACGCGTTCGTGACCACGGTGGGCCGGCTCTTTCCCGACGCGATGCTGCACTTCGAGGACTTCGGCGCGGCCAACGCGCGCCGCATCCTGGAGCGCTACCGGCACGACCGGTTCGTCTTCAACGACGACATCCAGGGCACGGGTGCGGTCAACCTGGCCGCCGTCCTGTCAGGGGTGCGGGCCAGCGGGCTGCCCTTGCGTGACCACCGCGTCGTGGTCTTCGGCGCCGGTACGGCCGGCATGGGTATCGCCGATCAACTCCGGGATGCCATCGCCGAGGCCGGGTTGACCCACGACGAGGCCACCCGGCGCTTCTGGGCCGTGGACCGCGATGGACTGATCACCCGGGACCAGAACGGTCTGCGCGACTTCCAACTCCCCTACGCCCGCCCCGAAGAAGAGGTCTCCGGATGGCGGCAGGAACCGGGGGCGGCCGTCATCTCCCTTGCGGATACGGTCCGGAACGTGCGGCCCACCATCCTGATCGGTACCTCCGGCCAGGGCGGGGCGTTCACCGAAACGATCGTGCGTGAGATGGCCGCGCACACCGAGCGACCCATCATCCTGCCGATGTCCAACCCGACCCGGCTGGCCGAAGCGAAGCCCGCCGACCTGCTGGACTGGACCGACGGCCGGGCGCTGGTCGCCACCGGCAGCCCGTTCGAGCCCGTCGAGCGCGACGGCGTCACGTACCGGATCGGCCAGGCGAACAATGCGCTCGTCTTTCCCGGCCTCGGCCTCGGCGCCGTCGTCGCCCGCGCCACGCGGATCACCGACAGCATGCTCTCCGCCGCGGCATACGCCGTCGCCGGGCAGGTCGACCCCACCGAACCCGGAGCTCCGATCCTGCCCCTCCCCGACGCACTGCGCCGCACCTCCGCCGCCGTGGCCGTCGCCGTGGCCCGGGCGGCGGCCGACGCCGGCGTCGCGCGCGCCACCGTCGACGACACCATCGAGGAACGGGTGCGCCGGGCGATGTGGGAGCCGGTCTACCTCCCCATCACCGCCGTCTGACGGACGCGGGAAGCGGCCCGCGCGTGGGGCGACGCAGAGTCAGGGCGTGCCGAGTTCGAACTCCGCCGTGTCCGTCGCCACACCGTTCACCTGGAGTGCGATGGCGTGCGGGCCGGGGTGGTAGCGGCGGGTGGTGATCGGGCGGAAGGAGTGCTCGCGGTCCACCTCCACCGTCTCGCCCGGGGCGAGAGTACGGGTCGTGAGCTTGAACGTCTTGGCGCTCTGCGAGCCGTTCGCCTTGTAATAATGGACCACGTAGTCGATCGCCAGCCGGGCCTGCTCCGCGCCGGAGTTGCGGATGGTCGCGGTGAATCGGACGCTCCCGCCGAACGGCACGGTGGTGCGGTCGAGCACCGGACCGTCGATCTCCAGCGTCGCCGGCGCGAAGCCGAGCACGTCGAGGGCACTGGGGTGACCGCGTTTGACGAGGGTGCGCAGTCCGTGGCGTACGAGCCGTCCGGTCGTCGGGGCCGGCGCGTCGAGCCAGCGCCGGGCGGTCGCCACGACGAGGTCGGCGTGGTCCCGGCTGAGGTCGTTGAGGTGGTTGGCGACGGAGCGCCGTACATATTCGCTGTCGTCGCCGTAGAGGGCGTCGAGGACGTGCACGGTCGCGCCTGCGCGGGAGATCAGCTCCGGCACGCGGATCGACCAGGGCAGGTAGGGGCGGGTGCCCTCGGAGGCCAGGCGGCGCACGTCGGCGTCGGCTGACGCCGTCCAGCCGGCGACGATCGTCAGCGCCCGGTCGATGTCGTGCCGCAGCAGGACCCGGACGGCGAACTCGGAGGTCAGCCGTCCGGTGAGCTCGGCCAGCAGCGCCATGGCGTCGTCGAAGGCCTCACTCGTGTCCTCGGCGACGGCCTTCGTGGCGACGGCGCTGGTGACCGGCCAGATGAGCCAGCCGCCGAACTCCTGCGTGCCGTCCCGTGCGGCCCGTACGACCCGTGCCAGCTCGGCATAGTCCCCCGGTACGTCCGCGAGCAGCGCGTCCCGCAGCAGGTCTGCGCGCTCGCGCAGCGTGAGGGGGCCGAGCTGGTCGGCAGCTGCCCGCAACGAGTCGAGCGGCGCGCCGGGAACCGCGGTCTGCACGGCCTGGGTCAGCGATCGGGCGGTCCGGCCGTGGATGAGTTCGTCGGCGAAAGGCATGACGGCATCCTCTCAACCTCGGTCATCGTCACCGCACGACCTGTGTGACCCGCCACAGCCGCCGGGGCAGTTCCCCTTCCTCGAAGGCGTGCACCTCGACGAGTTCCCAGCCCTCGGCAAGGTCGTCGACTAGGGCGCGCGGGAAGAAGTGGACCGCGAAGCCGCCGTGTTCTTGAAGTGCTCTCCTCCCTTCGCAAGCTCAGGAAGGAGATTCCCGCCTACCTTGCGGCAGCGGGCTTGGCGCCACGGGTGCGCCTGACGACTGCCCTCCCGGCAGCCGGGATCGCCACGAGGCCGATCCGGTACAGGTGCAAGACGTTCCGGGCTGCGTTGTGGTCGGCGTTGCCTTCCCATCCGCAGTCGGGGTTCTTGCACACGAACGTGGCCTGGTCTTCCCGGCCGCCGGGCGTGATGAAACCGCACGCAGAGCAGCGCAGGGAGGTGTTCGGGGCGGGGACCTTGTGCAGGGTGCCGCCGTTGCGGGCGGTCTTGTACGTCAGCATCGTCACGGTGCGGCCCCATGCCTCTTGGCTGATGGAGCGGTTCAGGCCGGACTTCTGCGCGACGTTCTTCCCGGGTTCCTCGATGGTTCCCCTGGCGGACTTGACCATGTTCGTGATGTTGAGTTGTTCGACCACGACCGTGCCGTAGGTGCGGGCGAGGTTCGTTGTGGTCTGGTGCTGCCAGTCAACGGCGCGGCGCGTGGCTCTTGCGCGGAGCTGCTTGATCTGGTCGTAGGTGTTCCGCAGCCGGTTGGAGCTGCGCTCCTTCGGCTTGCGGAAGGATTTGCGGTGTGCGGCCCGTTGTTCCAGGCGGAGCAGCTTGGCTTTCTCGTCCGGGTTCAGCCACTTGTCCCGGTCTGCGGTGCCGTCCGGGAGCCGGGGCGGCCTCCCGTGGTCCTGATGGTTGCCGTCGGACAGGGCCAGTGGCAGGTTCACCCCGGCGTCGATGCCGACCTCGCCGCCGCCATGCGGTCCGGGCCTGGGCTCCAGGGTCTGGACGCGGAAGGCGATGTGCCAGCCGAGCGCGTCCTTGACCAGCCGCGCCCCGGTGATCCGGTTCTCCTTGTTCGCTGCCTTGCCCACCGGCAGATCACGGGTCCAGCGGAACCGGACGCGGCCGGCCTTGGGGATGTTGACCATGCCCCACCGTCGGTGCACCCGCTTGATCTGGAGGTCCCGGCCCTGCGGGATGTCCACGGACATGACGGTGCGGATGCGGGCCTTGAAGGTGGGCTCCTCGGCCCGTCCGTCCCAGCAGTTCTTCCACGCCTGGATGTACGTCTTGAGGACCGCTTGCGCGGCCTGTGCGGGCAGCGCCGCGTACCAGTCGATCTCCTTACGGGCCTGACGCAGCGTCTGGTCCATTCGGGACAGCGACCTCTGGCACTTCGGCGTCATGGTCCACAGGTCGTGGAGCTGATTCCACATCGCCCGCGCCGCATGAGCCTGATCATCCACGAGTCGGGCCTGCGCAGGCGTCAGCGCCAGCCGGGCGCGATGCCCGAACTGCCGCTTCTCCAGCGCACGTTCCGTGTCCACACGATCACCGTAGCATTTGGTTTATGTCGCCACGCTGGAATCCAAACCCCGATGTACGCACCGGCCGTCACGTCGTGTACGGCCTGCATGTTCATTTGGTGTTCGTCACCAAGTACCGGCGGAAGGCGTTCACCGACGCCATGCTGACCAGGTGTGAGGAGATCATGGGGGAGGTCTGTACCGACTTCGAGGCCGAGCTGAAGCAGTTCAACGGCGAAGAGGATCACGTGCACCTCCTGGTGCACTACCCGCCGAAGGTCCAGCTCTCCAAGCTGGTCAACTCCCTCAAGGGCGTCTCCGCCCGCCTGCTGCGCAAGGAGTACAACGCCCACGTCCGCCGGTATCTGTGGGACGGCCACTTCTGGTCCGGCTCCTACTTCGCCGGATCCTGCGGCGGGGAACCGCTGACCGTCGTACGCCAGTACATCGAGAACCAGCAGCGCCCCACAGGCTGATGACAACACTGCGGACCCGTGCGAACAGTGCGGGTCAGAGCAGGTCTGAGATGGCCTTCACCCCCGCCCTGAAGGGCGGAGCACTGGCCAAGATCAAAGGTAGATGTCGTCGCCGTGCGCGAGGCCCGTGCCGTAGTGGCCGTCGCCGGTGTGACGGACGGTGTGGACGAACACTTTTCGGGGACGCAGGACACGCCCCACCTCGCCGGCCAGGGCGTGGATCTCGGCGGTGGACAGGGCCATGCGCAGCAGCATGTGGGCGAACACGGCGTCGGTGGAGGCGTCGGCCAGCGGCAGCGGGGCCCGGACGTCGTGCACCGTCGTGGTGACCCGCTCGGCCAGGCCCTCCGCTTCGGCGGCAGCAGCCAGCCGGCTCAGGCCGACCGGGCTGAAGTCGGTGGCGTGCACGGCGAAGCCCTCGCAGGCGAAGTACAGGGCATCGCGGCCGTGACCGGCGCCCAGTTCCAGCACGGTCGAGGCACCGGCCGTACGGAAGACGGCGGCGGCGTGCCGCGCGGCCGCGGAGGGTGTGCCACCGTACATGCCCGGGTGATCGGTGCAGGTGTGCTGCCAGTGCTCCTGCTGGGACCGCGACGAGATGGCCGTGGTCGTCCTGCATGGTGTCTCCCGCGCGTGCGTGGACCCGCCTGGTGGACGGGCTCACCGGCGATCCTTCCACAGGGCGGGGCGCCCCGGCCGAGGCGGGTGTACGGCCCGGAAGCGCGAACCCCGCACCGGGCGTCAGATACCCCCACCCCGTATCAAGCACAAGGCTCGAAACCGCTTGACTTCATACCCCCCATGGGTATGTTCAAGCGCACCGGGCCGCCGACCGTGCGGCCACGAGCCCAGGGGGGCACCATGCACACGGGACTCCGGATCACCGTCTTCGCCGCCGCGCTCGCCGCCACCTTCGGCACCGCCTACGGCCTGGGCAGCACCTTCGGCGAGGCCTCCCCCGAACGAAAACCGACGGCCCACCCCCACGTGCAGGGCCACGACACCTCGCCGCCCGGCGGGCTCCACTCCTCCGACGGCGGCTACACCCTCGCCCTGAGGACCCCGACCGTCCCGGCCGGGCGGGACACCGGCCTGCGCTTCTCGGTCGTGGCGGACTCGACCGGCCGGTCGCTCACCGCCTACGAGCCCGAGCACGGCAAGGAACTGCACCTGATCGTCGCCTCACGCGATCTGTCCGTCTACCGCCATCTGCACCCCGTCCGCGCGGCCGACGGCACCTGGTCCGCCTCCGTCGACCTGCCCAGGGCGACCGGATACCGCGTCTTCGCCGACTTCACTCCGCGCGGCGGCGACGGACTCACCCTCGGCACAGACCTCACCGCGACCGGACCGAGCACGACGTCCCGGACGCCCGCCCCCCACCGCACGGCCCACGTCGACGACTACCAGGTCACGCTGCACGGCGGCCTCGTCCCGGGCAGGCTCGGCGAACTCACACTGACCGTGACCAAGGACGGCGAGCCCGTGCGCGACCTCGAGCCGTACCTGGAGGCGTACGGCCACCTGGTCGCTCTGCGCTCCGGCGACCTCGCCTACCTGCACGTCCACCCGAACGGCGAGCCCGGCGACGCGACGACCCGCCCAGGACCTGACGTCTCCTTCACGGCCACGGCACCGAGCGCCGGAACGTACCGGCTCTTCCTGGACTTCAAGCACGGCGGAACGGTCCGGACCGCGGCGTTCACCGTACGGGCGGCGGCCGCACCGGCCGGAGCGCCGGACACACACCCGGAGAACACGGCCGGGCACGGACACTGACGGCACCTGCCCGGACGCCCAGGGGAACCGCTGCCACCCGCGCGATGGCCGGTCGACCAGGGGTGGGGCACGCTTGATGCCATGGCCCCCCGGTGGAGCTTCGCCGCTCTCCGGCAGCCGTGGCAGTCGAGCCACGCGCTGCTCCTGCTGCCGGTCGCATTCATCGTGCTCATCACCGTGACGGACCTCCGCACCCCCGAGGACATCCACCTCGGCCCCTCCCTGGTCATCGCCCCGGCCCTCACCGCGTCGTTCGCCGGGCCCTGGACAGCGGGGCTGGTCGGGGTGCTCGCCGTGGCCGCCCAGACGATCATCGCCGTCTTCCACGGCGGGCTGACCACCCCGAACCACATCGTGCAGATCGTCACCCTCACGGTGCTCTCGGCGCTGATCGTGGTCTACTGCGCGATCCGCGACCGGCACCAGGCGCAGCTGGCTCAGGTCCGCTCGGTCGCGGAGGCCGCCCAGCACGTGCTGATGTGGCCACTGCCGGAACAGATCGGCCCGCTGCGGATCGCCTCCCTGTACCTGGCCGCGGAGGACGAGGCCCAGATCGGCGGTGACCTGTACGCGGCCACTCGGGCCGACGGCGTGATACGCGTCATGATCGGCGACGTCCGCGGCAAGGGGCTGCCCGCGATCGGCGAGGCCGCCCTGTTGCTCGGCGCCTTCCGCGAGGCCGCACACCGGCATACGGCGCTGCCGGATCTGGCCGCCACCCTGGAGCAGAGCATCTGCCGTTACACCGCCGACTTCGAGCCGCCCGAGGAGGCCGGCGAACGCTTCGCCACGGCCCTGCTGATCGAGATCCCCGACGACGACCCGATCACCCGGATGACCAGTTGCGGCCACCCTCCCCCGCTGCTGCTCAGCCCCGATCACGCGGTGAGCGTCCCGAGCCTGCATCCGTCACCCCCGTTGGGAGTCCAGGATAGCGGCACGTCGCCCGCGGACTACACGCTGGACGTCTTCTCCTTCGAGCCCGGGGACACCCTGCTGCTGTACACCGACGGCGTCATCGAGTCCCGCGACGCGAGCGGCCGCTTCTATCCACTCGCCCGGAGGGTCACCCAGTGGACCGACGCGAGCCCCGAGGCGCTGATGCACCACATCCGGCGCGACCTGCTCGCCCACTCCGGCGGCCGCCTCGACGACGACGCCGCGCTGATCGCCCTCCACCGCACACCGACGAACGCGCACGGCCGTCACCACGGCCGGTCCATCCGGGCCGACGGCTTCCGCCACAGCCCCTGAGGGGTTCGCGTCGAGAAGCTGGATGCTGCGCTTCGCGCGGCACAGGGCCACGGTCCCCTCGACGGCCGCGACCACGAGCGTCGCCATCCACCCCGCTTCCTGCGGGCCGACGCCGTGCTCGCGGAGCGAAGCAGCCAGCAGGTCCTCCCACGGGCGAGGCTGGGAGCCGCACCGCGCGGCCCGGGCCGGCGCGATGGCCTGGCCCGGGCCGCGCTTCACGGCGCGCTGTCTAGGCCGCCGTTGCCCGGGGAGCCTCCGTTCTCTGACGCGGCGTCACGGTCATCACTAGCCTCCGGGGCCGTACCGTGGCGCGGGCCACCGGCCGCACCGTCTCTCCCGGGGCGAGCTCCAGCTTCCAGCGTCGCAGCAGGGTGGCCAGGGCCGTGATCAGCTCCGTCGTCGCGAAGCGGTCGCCGATGCACTTGTGCTTGCCCGCGCCGAAGGGCACGAACGCGCCCGGCGGGAGCGTCTGGTTGTCGTCCAGCCAGCGGTCCGGGTCGAAGGTCAGGGGGTCGGGGTAGAAGGCGGGATCGCGGTGCAGGGCGTGCTGGCAGTAAGCCAGTTCGGTGCCCGGCGGCAGGGTCCAGTGGCCAAGCCTGGTCTCGGTGATCGTGCGGCGGGTGACGAGCCATCCGGTGTGGTGCAGCCGGAGTGCCTCCGTGATGACCCGGTCCAGGTAGGGCAGTTGGGGCACGTCCTCGAAGGCGATGGGGCGGTCGCCGAGCACCTCGTCGAGTTCGGCGAGGACGCGGGCCTCGATGCCGGGGTGGCGGGCGAGTTCGTAGAGGACCCAGGACAGGACGGACGCCGTGGTCTCGGTGCCGGCCACCGCCAGGGTGAGGATCTCCGAACAGATCTGATCCTCCGTCAGCGTTAGGCCGGTCGTCTCGTCCTCGGCACTCAGGAGCATGGACAGCATGTCCCCGGTGTCGTGCTCGGAGGCCTGCAGCGCGGCGATGGCACTCCCGATGGTGGCCCGCACGTCGTCACGCGCCTTGAGGAAGCGCCGGTTGAAGTCGAGCGGCAGGCGTTCCACCCAGTCGGGGAGCATGATGCGTACACCGACGCCGTTCATGACCACCGACAGGTCCTCGCGCAACTGGCGGAAGGTGGCGGAGTCCAGGCTTCCGGAGAACACGGTCTTGGCGAGCATGTCCAGCGAGAGCTCGACCATGGCCTCGCGGACGTCCAGGGCCTGGCCGGGCGTCCATTCTTGGACGGTGGCGGCGACTTCTCCGCGCATGATGTCGACGTAGCCGGATATCTTGGGGCGGCCGAACGCCGGCTGCAACTGCCGCCGTTTGCGGACGTGTTCCTGTCCGGCGACGGTGACCACGGACTCGCCCAGCAACTGGCCCATCTTCTCGAAGAACCGGCCCTTGTCGAGGCTGGGGCCCAGGTCGGTGAGCATGGTGCGGATGAGTACGGGGTCCTGCACCACGATCGTGCGCGTGCCCGGCTGGAGGGTGATCTCCACCAGCGGGCCGTAGTTCTCACGTAGGGAAGCGATGAAAGCGAGGTTGTCGCGCCAGAGCTGTATGGCGTGACCCAGCAGCGGCAGCGAACCCGCCGCCCTGGGTATGGGGGGAGGCGCCATGAGCGTCACGGTTGTCGTACTCCCTTCACGGGTGATCACGGCACCCGTATCACTTCCCTCCTTCTCGTCACGCACAATCCGGGCCCACTTGTGTCCTCCACCACGAACTCCGCCGCGAACTCCCCTGCGGGGCCCGGCGGGAGGCATCCGGCCGCCGCTGCCCGTACGGTACGTGCGGAGCCGTTCCCGCCTTCCCCGTCCGACCGGAGGAACCCGCACGTGACCAGTCGCGTCACCTTGGTATCGCCCGCGATGAGCGTGTCCCTGCGCCAGGCCCGCTTCGACGACGGCGGCCCGCTCGACGAAAGCGGCGCGGCACGGGCCCGGGCGGCCCGAGGGACCCTGCGCGCGGCCCGGCGGGTGCTGGTCTCCCCCACCGTGCGCTGCCGGGGTACTGCGTCGGCGCTCGGACTCGACGCCACGGAGGCGGCCGAGCTGGCCGCACTGGACGTGGGCCGCTGGCGGGGCCGTACGCTCGACGAGGCCGCCGCGGCCGAACCGGACGCGGTCGCCGAGTGGTTGGCCGATCCGGGGGCCGCGCCGCACGGAGGTGAGTCGGTACGTGCCCTGTGCGCCCGCACGGCGCGCTGGCTGGAGTCGGTCCAGGATTCCGAGGGCGGGATCCTTGCCGTGGTGGAGCCGGAGTTCGTCCGGGCCGTCGTGGTCGTGGCCCTGGGTACGGCGCCGGAGACGTTCTGGCGGCTCGACGTACCGCCGTTGACGGCGACCGCGCTGACCGGACGCGCGGGTCGCTGGAACCTGCGGCTCGGGCAGTCGCTCGACGCCGAGGAAATCTGAGTGCCGTGAACGGCGGAGGGCCACCGAGTGGTTCCGGTGACCCTCTCCCCGTCAGTGCGGCACGGGTGTCGCCGCTGCCGCCGGTGGCCTCGCGGGGCGGGGGGACAGCAGGCGCTGGGCCAGCTCGCCGAAGAGCAGGCCGAAGCCGGTCCACAGGGTGAGCTGGATGGCGAGGGCCGACATGCGGAACCGCCACAGCAGGGTTGCCGGGAAGTCCGTCGGGACCTCATTGACGGCGGGCAGGAAGGCAAACGCCAGCCCGATCACGAGGACGAAGAAGGCGACCGCGGCGACGGTGGCGTACCAGGTGCCGAGGCGGCCGGCGAGTCGCTTGCCGACGATCACGGCGGCCACGGCCAGCAGGACGCTGAGCAGCATCATCAGGAAGTACAGGGTCGTGCGCCGGTCGATGGTGTCGGGGTCACCGACAGAGGGCGGGTTGGCCGGGTACTTCAGGAACGGGACGACGTAGACCGCGAGCAGTGCCGTGCCGGACAGCAGCAGGGCGGTGGCGCGCGGGGTGAAGCGGCCGACGCGGCCGAGCGCGAAGCAGAAGGCGAGGGCGGCGATGCCGCCGAAGGCGACCCCGTAGATCAGCACACCGGTGGCCAGGCCTGCGGTGGACTGCAGGGAACGGGAGACGGCCTCGACCTCGTGTGCGTGCGCCGGGGCGTGGGACTCTTCGAAACCGATGGCGTCGTCGACGCTCGGCTCACCGAGGACGTAGGCGACGAGCAGGGCGAGCAGGCCGGCCCCGAGGCCGGCCAGCATGCCCCGCACCAGAAGGTTTCTGACGGTTGCGGAGTTCATGGGTGTGCGGCGTCCCTCGCGTCAGTGGCAGGGGAAGCCGAGCAGATGGCGGGCGTCGTGCACCCACTCGTGGACGTTCTCGCCGGAGACGAGTGAGGTGGCGCCCTGCTCGGCGCCGACGAAGTACAGCAGGACCAGCATCAGGATGCCGAAGAAGACCGCCCACGGCGCGATCGCGCGGATCGGCAGTGTGGCGGGGAGTGCGGGGGCGTCGGTTGTCGGCTGAGCGACGTGCTGCGCCATGGCAGACCTCCTCGGGAGTTCGCGTCCCATCTCGGTGGTGCACTGGACGAGGGCGGCGGGTCTGACTCGCGGGCTCCCGAGGGTGTCCCGTTCACAGTGGCGCGACCGTGCCGGATTCTCACCGGCTTCCGCCTGGCCTTCGTCGATGTCCCTGAGACCGTACCGTGCGGCGGGACCACCGCCAAGTGCGCCCAGTTCCACGTGACCTCGGTCTCAGCGCGGCGCGACCGTCGAAAGCCAGTCGGTCAGCAGTGCGTTGATCTCCTCGGGACGTTCCTGCTGGATCCAGTGGCCGCAGCCCTCGAGGATGTGCGAGGCGCTGAGACCCGGCAGAGTGGTGGGGTACGCCTCCATCGCGTCGGCGAGCCAGATGGTGGAGGCGTCCAGGCCGCCGCCGACGAACAGCGACGGCTGGGTGACGGGGTCGCCGTGATGGTCGGCGAGGTCGGCCCAGTCGCGGTCCATGTTGCGATAGCGGTTGAGTGCTCCGGTCAGGCCGGTGCGCTCGAACTCACCCGCGTAGAAGTCGAGTTCACGCTCACCGAGCCAGGTCGGCAGCGGTCCGGCCGGGAAGCGGTCACGCAGGGCTGCGCCGGGACGGACGAAGTGCGGGTCCGGTGCGCCGGGTGCGGGCATGGTGTCGGCGGACAGCGCGGCGTAGAAACCCGCGAGCCAGCCACGGACGTCGGGCTCGATCTCCGCCTCGGCGCGGCCGGGTTCCTGGAAGTAGGAGACGTAGAACTCCTCTTCACCTCCCATCCGCGCGAACACGTCACTCGGTTTCGGACCCCCCGGCGGGGTATACGGGACGCTCAGCAGTCCGACGGCACGGAAGACGTCGGGTCGGAGCAGGGCGGAGGTGGCGGCGATGCTCGCGCCCCAGTCGTGGCCGACGATCACCGCGGACCGCTCACCCAGCGCCTCCACCACGGCGGCGTTGTCGTCCACGAGCTCGAGCAGCCGGTACGCGCTCAGTTCCGCGGGCTTGGAGGAGCGGCCGTATCCGCGCACGTCGACGGCGACGGCGCGGTAGCCGGCGGCTGCCAGCGCCGGGAGCTGGCGGCGCCACGAGTACCAGGACTCGGGGAACCCGTGTACGAGGAGCACCAGGGGGCCGTTGCCCTGTTCCACCAGGTGGATCCGGCCGGCCGGCGAGGGCACGAGCCGATGAGTGACGTCGGGGGCCGACGAGTGCGGCATGGATCCTCCCAGGGCTTGCGTGGACAACTGGGTCGATCATGCGTCGCCGGCACGCGGCAGGCCGAGAGATGTTGCCGGTCCGGCAAACGAACCGGCCCGGCGTGCGTCCGGGCCGGTGGCGGTCTCAGTCCCGTACCGACGGGTGCGCGATACGGGCCGTGCTGCGCGCGATACGGCAGGCCGACTCCTACGAAGAGAAGGCGGGTTGTACGATATGACTGGCCGTCAGACGCTCGATCGTCTCCACGGCCAGGCTGCGCGACTCGTCGTCGACGTGGGGCCCTGCGTCGATGGCGTACGTGTCGAGCATCGCCATCGCGATGTCGAAGACGGGCTCCGGACGCGTGGTGAGGTAGGCGAGCAGATCGTCGTCGCTGCCACGTGCCGCCAGCAGGATCGCCTTGATGAGCGGGTTGTCGGCGGCCTGCTGGAGGGGGTAGCCGACGCCGGCCCTCCCCCCGGACTCCAAGTCGTATCGATGCGCGTCGAGTTCGCGCTGGTTGCCCACCACCGCGAGGGCCTGGGTGTGCCAGGTGTGCGGCTTCGTCTACGACGAGGCCGAGGGCTGGCCCGACGAGGACATCCCGCCCGGTACGGCCTGGGAGGACCTCCCCGACGACTGGTCGTGCCCGGACTGCGGCGCGGCCAAGGCCGACTTCGAGATGGTCGAGGTCACGCACGCCTGAGTCGGGCCACAGGATCTGCGGTACCTGATCCGCCGGCCCTACCCTGGGCCCGTGTGGAGGTGCGGCGAGGATCCAGGGGCGGCGGCGTCCCGGCTCACGGGGCGACCGGTGACGGACGTACGTCCGCTGTCCGGGTCACTCGCCGAAGTCACCCTCCGCGGCGGGCAGTTGGTGGTCGTGAAGCGCGCCGACGCGCCACGGGCCGTAGCGTCCGAGGTGGCCGGGCTGCGCTGGCTGGCCGCCGCAGGAACGGTCCGCGTACCGGCGGTGCACGGTCATGACGAGCGGTGGCTGGTGATCGACCGCGTCCCGACGGGCCGGCCGAGCCCGGAGGCGGCGTTCGACTTCGGCAGGTCGCTGGCCGCCCTCCACGCCACCGGCGCACCCGCGTTCGGGGTCGCCCCGCCCGGCGGTCCCGACGACGCGTACATCGGTCTCGCCCCGATGCGCAACGCGCCCGGCACGGACTGGCCGGGCTGGTACGCCGAGCACCGCGTGCTCCCGTATCTGCGGCGGGCGGTCGACGACGGCATCGTCCAGCCCGCCGAAGCGAGCGTCGTCGAGCGGGTCTGCGAGCGGTTGCCCGAGCTGGCGGGCCCCGCCGAGCCGCCCGCGCGGCTGCACGGCGACCTGTGGAACGGCAACGTCCTGTGGGGCGGCGACGGCCACGTCCGGCTCATCGACCCGGCCGCGCACGGCGGACACCGCGAGACGGACCTGGCGATGCTGCGGCTCTTCGGCTGTCCCCACCTGGGCGCGGTGCTGGCCGGCTACCAGGAGAGGGCGCCCCTGGCCGACGGCTGGGCGGACCGCGTCGGCGTCCACCAGCTGTTCCCGCTTCTGGTGCACGCGGTGCTGTTCGGCCGAGGTTACGCGGAACAGGCCCTGGACGCGGCCGGGTCGGCCCTGCGGTCCTGAGCGCGGATACCGTCTCTCTACCGGACGCCCTGGCGGATCTCTTCGAGGCGGGTCGTCAGCCGCTGGTGGCGCTGCGAGGCGGCCTGGGAGGAGTTGAGTCCCTGGTGCGACGCGATCTGCCGCCAGTCCATGCCGCGCCGCCGGGCCTCCATGACGACCCGGCTCTCCAGGCGGTCCAGTTGATGGCGCAGGTCCTCGAAGAGGCTGAGCGCGGCGCCCACGTCGTCCGCGGTCACGCCCGGTTCCGGACCGCCGTCCGACCCTCGGCGGTCGGCGGCGGTGACCAGTCGGCCGAGCAGGTCGACGTCCCGCGCGGCCTGCTCCGCCGGGGCACAGACGGCCTCTGACCGCTCCGCCAGCGCGGCCAGTCGCAGCCGCGCGTCGTCCTGCATGTCATGTGCCATGCGGGCATGCTATCCCAGCCATTCAATGGAACAACGTTTTGTTGTTTCCTTAATTCGGGCTGAGATTACAGAGAGTAAGGAAACCAACCACCCGTTCGAATCGTATAAGTGCATGGAAGCCGAAACAGGGAGAGACCATGCAACCGTTCACGCTCAACTACGCGCGCCCGGCTGTGCAGTTGGAAGTCAGCACTCCGTACATGTACGACTCCGGACTGCAGTTGAACGTACTCCCCGATGGCCGAATCGCAGCCACAGATCACGCGACCCTGAGAGCGCTGGGGACCACGACCTCCACCGCGGGCTCCAAGACGCACTTCGACGACTGACCGCGGGCCGACAATGACCGTACTCATCCTGACCAGTGAAGAGGACGTGACGGCGGACATGGTGGTCCTCCGGCTCCATGAGGCCGGCGTGCCCGTGGTTCGGCTCGATCCCGCCGATCTCACCAGCGGGGTCGCCCTGTCGGGCGAGTACGTGCAGGGCGTCAGCCGCGGGCATCTGTCCGTCGCGGGCCGCCTGGTGAGCATGAACGGTCTGCGTTCCGTCTGGGTGCGCAGGCCGGGCCTCGCGGCCTCGCGCGCCGCCGAGCCGTCCGCCTGGCTGACGGAGGAGGCCTCCCAGGCGCTGTACGGCATGCTGCGCGCCACGGACGCGCGGTGGATGAACCACCCGGACGCCGCCCGGCGGGCGCGCCACAAGCCCTGGCAGCTCCGGCTCGCCCAGCTCAGCGGACTGCCCGTGCCGGCGACCCTGATCACGACCTTTCCGCAGGCTGCCCGGGACTTCGCGGAGCGCTTCCCGGACCTGGTGGTCAAACCCGTCTCCGGCGCCCACCCCCAGGAGCCGCCGCGCGCGGTGCCGACCAGCCGGGTGGCACCGGACACGGACTTCACAGCCGTCGCCTTCGGGCCGACGCTGCTGCAACGGCGCGTGGCCAAGCGGGCCGACATCCGGCTGACGGTCGTCGGCGAGCAACTGCTGGCCGCGCGCAAGGCCGTCGCCGCGGACGCGGACCCCGACGACGTCGACGTCCGCTTCGCCCCGTCCGCGTCCCTATGGCTTCCCGTGGACGTGCCCCCGCGTGTGGCGGCGGCCGTCCACGCCTATATGAAAAGCGCCGAACTCGCCTACGGGGCCTTCGACTTCGCCGAGGACGTCGACGGCATCTGGTGGTTCCTGGAGTGCAACCAGTCGGGGCAGTTCGGGTTCGTCGAGCTGGACACCGGCCAGCCGATCGCCCGCACCATCGCGCGGTGGCTGGCGGGCGGGTCGGGCGAGACATGCTCGCCCGCGGGCGGCACACAGAGGTCGGTTATCTGACCGAGCCTCCTGATCTCAGTACGTACCCGTGCCCGGGAGTGGAGGTACCCGCTGCCAGTTCGCCGGCGGACCCGCGGGCGGCGGCAGAGGGGCGCCGGGCGCGCGGCCCAGCGACCGCAGCGGCAGCATGACCATCTCCACCTCCCGGAGCAGGCGGTCCGCCTCTCTTCGGACGCCTGCGGGTATGTCGCCGCGTTCCGCGACGAGCCGGTCGTAGATGGGGGAATCCTGGAACACTCGACAATGCGCCTTTCCGACAGCGGCCCAAGAACAAGGGCACGGTTGACGAGTGTAAGGATCAGTGGCGGGTCGGGTGGAGATTCCCCCATTGAACTTGACATCGGCCCATCGGTGCCGGTCTCGCCACCTTCGCCCGGCTCGGGTCGGTCGGCCTGTCCGCTGCGCAGCGCCGCGTGGACGCCGCCCCCTGGAGGTGCTCGGCGCGTCTACTCCCCCAGCGCGCGGGCGAGCTTCTTCGTGGCTCTGGCGATCTCGGCGTTCTCGCCGGCGGCCAGCAGCTGGATGAGGCCGCGCCGGGACCGTACGGCCTCGCGGGCCTTGCGCTCCCACACGACGTGGTTCTCGCGGTGGTTGAGCAGTTTGGGGTAGACGGCCGCCGTGTCCTCCCACTGGCGCGCAGCCGCGATGCTGCCGAGCAGGTCGATGATCTGCGCGCGGCAGGTGACGCTGGGCAGCTGGGCCAGTTCCCACAGGAAGGGGACGGTGGCGGCCGTCGCCTGCTCGACGACGAAGCCGTACTGGCAGATGCGTGCGCGCAGTTGACCGAGCGCACGCCTGGCCGCGTCGGGTGTGCCCCAGGCGGCGGTGTGCAGGAGCAGAGGGATGCCCTCGGCCGATCCCGTGGAGTCCTTGATCTCGTGCCAGGGCACGTCACCCACGGTCGACAGCGGTTCGGTTCCCACCGTGCTGAGCGGTCCCGACGCGCGCTCGGACCGCTGTGTGCTGGAAGGGTTCGTCCGGTGTGCAGGCGATGACACGACATCTCCCTGATTCGACGTCAGGTCGGGACGTCAGCAACTGGGTTGACGTCGCCGCTATTATCCACGCCGACAGCGCCTCCGTGCAATTGCACGGGAAATTGCGCGAAAACTGGGTAGGGAAGAGTTGGGCCCGCGCGAGGCGGTGTCGCAGCACGCGGGACGTGAACACGCAAGGAGGTTGTGGTGTCGCCTGTGCCGAACGGAGTGCGCGCCAGCTCGCTGGACGCCCGATGGATCAAGAGCCGGCACAGCAATGCCGAGGGCAACTGCGTCGAGGTCGCAAGCCTGGTCGGCGGGGCCATAGCGGTGCGCAACTCCCGCGACCCCGACGGCCCCGCACTGGTCTACACGCCCGCCGAGGTCGCCGCCTTCCTGGCGGGTGCGAAGGAGGGCGAGTTCGACCACCTGCTCTAGCCGGACACGACCACACATTCCTGGACGATCCCAACGACCCATCTCTGACAAGGACATGGGCCGCGACAGGTTGTGTGCGCTAGCCTGAGGACCGATACCACCGGTCTGCTGGGAGCCAGGATGTCAGCCGAGTCACCTCGTGTCTCCCGTCTGGAACCCTATCTGGACCGCGTCGAGCCCGCGCCGACTTTGCTGAAAATGCTGGTCGGCGTGCAGCTGGCGGGTTTCCGCGAGGACGCGGGCCTCGCGCAGGACCAGGCGGCACGCGCCCTCGGTTTCAGTGCGGCGAAGCTGTCACGGATCGAGTCGGGCAAGGGCCGCAAACCCCCGTCCGAGGCGGACGTGAACGCCCTGCTGAAGCTGTACGGCACGGACGAGTACGAGGGCGCGGTCCTGCTCAGGCTCCTGAAGCGGGCCGGTGAGCCCGGCTGGTGGCAGCGGTACGACAAACGGCTGATGCCCGAGTGGTTCGACCGGCTGGTGGGCCTCCAGGAGGCGGCCGCCGCGATCCGTACCTTCGAGATCCAGTACGTTCCCGGGCTGCTGCAGACTCCCGCCTACACCCGTGCCGTGGTGAAGCGGGGTCTGCCGACGGCGCCCGAGAGCGAGGTACGCCGGCGCGTGGAACTGCGCACGCGCCGGGCCCAGTTGCTCCAGCGCCCGGACGCACCTCAGTTGTGGGCGATCATCGACGAATCGGTGCTGCTGCGCGTCCTGGGCGGCCCCGAGGTGATGCGCGAGCAGCTCGCACATCTGCTGGACATGGCCCAGCGCAGGCATGTCACGGTGCAGATCGTTCCGTTGGACGTGACGAACGCCTCGGCGCCCGCGATCCCGGTCACCTATCTGCGGTTCGGTGGTCTGGATCTGCCCGACGTTGTCTACCTGGAGCACATCCGCAGCGCCAACTTCCTCGAGGACCGCGACGAGACCGAGGAGTACCGGGTCGCTCTGGACCGGCTGGCCGACGAGGCGCTCCAGCCGCGGCAGTCGGTGGAGCTACTGGCGCAGATCATGGAGCAGCGCTACGCCGCTCCGTGAGCGCACGGGGCGCTCCGTGAACGCACGGGGCGCTCCGTGAACGTACGAGGCGGACCGTGTTCACACGGCCCGCCTCTTCGTACCGACTGGTCGATCTAGACGATGCGGCCCACGCCGCCGAACTCGATCCACTCGTGGGTGAGCTGACGCGGTGCCACCTCGGTGTCCGGGCGCCACGTCGACACCTCGACGAGGCCCGGTTCGAGGATCTCGAGGCCTTCGAAGAGCTGGGCGACGTCCTTCTCCTGGCGGACCCGGCCCCAGTTGCCGTGCGTGGCCTGGTCCATGAAGTCGGTGACGAACTTGCGGACTTCGGGGTCCTCGCTGACCAGCTGGCACATCACCATGAAGCTGCCGGGGGCCAGACGCTCGGCCACGCGGCGGGCCAACGCCTGCGGGCCGTCGGTGTCGCTGTCCGGGATGCAGTGCATGACCGAGTTGAAGAGCACGGCCACCGGCTGGTCGAAGTCGAGGAGCCGCTGCGTCTCCTGGTGCGAGAAGATGAGGTCGGTGTCCCGCATGTCGGCGTGGATGACGGCCGTACGCTCGTCCTGCTCGAGCAGCGCCCGGCCGTGGACCAGCACCATCGGGTCGTTGTCGACGTAGACGACGTGGGTGGTGGGGTCGATGCCCTGGGCCACCTGGTGCACGTTGTTCTGCGTGGGCAGGCCTGAACCGTGGTCGAGGAACTGCCTGATGCCGAAGTCCTTCACCAGGGTGCCTACGACGCGCTGGAGGAAGCGGCGGTTGTTGATCGCCAGTCTCCGGGTGCTGGGGACGACCTTGTCGAGCTCCTCGACCGCTGCCCGGTCGGCGGCGTAGTTGTCCTTGCCTCCCAGGTAGTAGTCGTACATGCGCGCGGCCGTCGGCACGGTGGCGTCGATCTCCTTGGACGGCTGCTGAACCATGTGCATCGCTCCCGGTGTCTACCGTGTCAACTGGCCGGTGATTACAGGGAGTACATCTTAGAGACTCGCCACTCTTCCTGGTAAGCCCGCGAACGGACGATCTGTGAAACGCTCTCTGACGACCGGCTTTCCGTGTCGGTCGTGAGTTCGACTCCGTGGAAAGGCAGCGCCATGCGCTTCGGACTGCTCGGCACCGGTCCTTGGGCACAGATGGTCCACGCACCCGCTCTCGGCGGGCATGAGGATGTGGAGTTCGGCGGAGTGTGGGGACGGCGCCCTGACGCCGCCAAGGATCTTGCGGACCGTCATGGCACGCGGCCGTACGACGACGTGGACGCCCTGTTCGCCGATGTGGATGCGATCGCAGTGGCGCTGCCGCCGGACGTGCAGGCGCCTCTCGCCGAGCGCGCCGCCCGGGCGGGGTGCCATCTGCTGCTGGACAAGCCCCTCGCGATGTCGGTCCCGCAGGGCCGCGCGGTGGTCGAGGCGGCGCGGGAGTCGGGGGTCGCCTCGGTGGTGTTCTTCACCAGCCGTTTCCAGCCCGAGGCCGACGCCTGGATCGCCGAACAGGCGGCCACGGGAGGCTGGTTCACCGCGCGGGCGGAGTGGCTCGGCGCGGTGTTCACGACCGACAGCCCGTTCGGTGCATCGCCGTGGCGCCGGGAGAAGGGCGCCCTCTGGGACGTCGGGCCGCACGCCCTGTCGTTGCTGCTTCCGGTGCTGGGCGACGTACGGCGGGTGGCCGCCGCAGCAACGGGGCCCGGTGACACCGCTCATCTGGTCCTCGACCACGCGGGCGGCGCGTCGAGCACGCTGACGCTGAGCCTCACGGCTCCGCCTGCGGCGGCCGGTGTCACCGTCGAACTGCGGGGCGAGGCCGGGGTGACGTCACTCCCGGAGGCCGCCGACGATGCCCTGCCCGCCTACGGCCGGGCCGTGGACGCCCTGCTCACCGCCGCGCGCACGGGCCGGCCGCATCCGTGCGACGCCGGGTTCGGGCAGCGCGTGACCGAGATCCTCGCCGCCGCCGACGCCCTGCTGGCCGACTGAGCACGTCGGCGTTCCACGGCGGGTGCGCAGTGGGTCCCGCGCACCCGCCCGTACGGCCCGACGGCTATGCGCCGTCCTCCTCGAAGGGCTTGTCGCTCCAGCGGAACCAGGCCCGGTCGCCCTCGATGTGCAGAAGGAACTCGGGGACGGGTCCGTCCGGCGAGGACAGCGACACGCACCGCCGGATCTCGTCGTAGGCCTCCTCCCACTGCTCCCAGTGCGCGTCGTCGTCCTGATCGGCCAGGGCGAGTTCACGCGCGAAGAGGTCCTGGACCGAGGCGAAGGCGGGTGAGGGGGTGAACTTCCCCGACAGCCAGGGGAAGTCGGCCTCGTCGATCAGGATCTCGCCGACGCTTTCCGGACCGCTGTGCACATGCCACGTCTCACCGTCGAACCCCATTCCGCCTCCGCCGTCCGCTGCCGGTCACCGCACAGTCAGCATGTCACCCGGCACTGACATCGGGCCGGGCCCGGAAATTGACGCGCTCGCGCACGACCGGATAGCCCGCTGTGCCGAAGTGCGCGGCCATCGGGAAGTTGCCCTGGTCGGTGGAGGCGGCGATGGACTCGGCGCCGTGCTCGGCCAGGTAGTGGGTGCACTCGGCGAGGAGGTCGTAGGCGTATCCGTGTCCGCGCTGTTCCGGCACGACCCCGATGAAGCCGATGCATGGCGTCTCCGGGTTGTGCGCGGGGATGTGGATGCCGACGAAGTCGCCGTCCGGCGTGTGCGCGAGCTGCCACCACTCGCGCGGTGACGGGCACCAGCGGAAGAAGTCGATCTCCTCCTGCGCGGCCAGGTCCACTCCCCCGGTCTCGATGGCCGCGCGGGCGTGGGCGTCCAGGGTGACGGAGTGGATGCGCCGCAGGGCGTCGAAGAACACCGCGTCGTCCGGTTCGGGCCCGAAGACGAGGCGTCCGGGCCGCTCGGGCAGACCGCACTCGGGCGTCCACCGGTACTGGTAGCGCTCCACCAGCAGTTCGTAGCCGGCGGCCCGGGCGGCGGTGAAGCGGGTCTCGGCGGCGGACCGCAGCGCGGGTGCGTCACGCCAGCCGGTGGGCAGGTTGAATTCCATGTCGTGGGCCTGCCAGGCTGCGGTTCGCAGCAGTTCGGCGCCTGCTTCCTCCTCGCCCTCGGCCACGTCGAACCAGTCGACGACGCGGGGCTCGGCGTCGTCCGGGCCGCCCCACCAGGCGGCGCGTGCCACGACCGTGCCGTCGCGCAGGGCGACGCGCTTCCAGTCGGGGCGGTGCCGGGTCAGCCGGAGCGCCTCACGGGTGCGCAGCGGGTCGGGCAGGGCGTCGAAAAGAGCGGCCGAGTTCTCGTCGAGCGTGTGGATGACCAGGTCGGTCATGGATTCCTCCGGGATGCGTCCTGCGTGGTGCGCTCCCGGTCAGGTCAGACGTGGCACGCCGGGGCTACGGGGAGGGAGCGCTGGATGGCTGTGAATCGCATAGCACTCGCCTCCCTCCGTCTGTGTCAGGGCGTGTGAGCAGAAACTATGCGGGTGCGCACGCGCACGTCCACCGCTTTTCCGGGGGCGGCGGCCGAAGCTGCGTCCAGGGCGATGGCAGGGCCCCGGGCGTAGCGTGGGGATGTGCGAACGATGCGCGGCTGGTCGTCGCGCCGGTACCGGGAGGAGCGCGGCTGGCTGCGGGGTGCGCCGCCGCCGCGCTGGGTGAAGGTGCTGCCCGTGGCACTGCTCGGGGCCATCACCGCGGCCACACTGATCAGTCCGAACGAGCTGGACATCGGCTTCCTGCTGGGGGCCATCCCACCGCTGGCCGTCCTGTCCTACGGCCCCTTGGCGACCGCGTGCCTCGGCGTCCTCGTGATCGCCGTGCTGAACATGCCGGCCACACAGCTCAACCGGCCCGGGAACACGGACCTGCTCACGATCGGATTCGTCGCCGTACTGAGCGTGTTCGTGTCCTATGTGCGCAGTCACCGGGACGCCCAGCTGGACATGGAGCGGACGGTCGCGGAGGCCGTGCAGCGGGCCGTGGTACCGCCGCTGCCGGAGCGGGTCGGGGCGGTGGAGTGTGCGGGACTGTACCGGGCCGCGCAGCACGGGACGCTGGTCGGCGGGGACTTCTTCGACGTGCGCGAGGGGCCGTACGGCGTGCGGGTCGTGATGGCCGATGTGCAGGGGCACGGGTTGTCGGCGGTCGCCACCGTCGTGTCGCTGCTGGGCGCCTTCCGCGAGGCGGCGCTCGACCAGCCGGGCCTGCAGGCGGTCGCGGCCCGGATGAACCGAAGACTGACGGTGGACTCGGCGGGCGTACGGCATGCCGAGCTGTTCGCCACCGCCGTGCTGCTCGAGTTCTCCACCGATGTGCGGTCGGTGCGGATCGTGGCGTGCGGGCACCCGGCTCCGGTGCTGCTGCACGCAGGGCGGGCCCGGGAGATCGTCGTACCGGCGGGGGTTCCGTTGGGGCTCGGGATCGCCGGTGTCGATCCGCCGAAGGAAGTCACGCTGGCACTCGAGCCGGGCGACCGGCTGTTCCTGGCCTCCGACGGAATCTGGGAGGCGCGGAACTCGGCCGGCGCCTTCTATCCGCTGATCGAGCGACTCACCGGGTTCTCCGCCGCGGACCCGGCGGAGCTGACCGGGCTGGTGTGGGCGGATCTCGTGGAGTACAGCGGCGACATCGGCGACGACGCCACCATGCTGGTCCTCACGCCCTCGCCCGGGCTCGGCTGAGAGCCGGCCCGCGTCAGCCGACGTCCCAGAGGAAGCGGTGGGTGTGGATGCCGAAGTACGGGAACGACTGCACCTGGCGCACGCCCTCGATCTGCCGCACCACGTCGTTCACGAAATCGAGCAGATCCTTGGGGCCGGGGGCCACCACCTCGGCGAACAGGTCGAAGCCGCCGGAGGTGAGCACCGAGTAGATCACCTCGGGCCGTTCGGCCAGTTCGTCGGCCACCGCGCGCGGGTCGCCGTCCACGCCGATGCCGAGCAGGGCCATGGCCTGTCCGCCCATGGCCATCGGGTCGGTGACGCCGACGACCTGGACGGCCTTGGAGTCCAGCAGCCGCTGCAGCCGCTGCCGGGCCGCCGAGGCGGACAGGCCGACCTTCGGTCCGAGGTCGGCGTATGCGATACGGCCGTCGGTCTGCAGCTCGCGCAGGATGGCCCGGTCGATCTCGTCCACGTTCTTGCCTCCTCCCCGCCGGATGGCGCGTCTCAGGCGATCAGTTCGGCGAGGGCGGCGGCGAAGACCTCGGTGTGGGTGTCGACGTCCTGCTCCGTCGTGTCGGGGCACATCAGGGCCATGTTGTGGAACGGGGTGAGCAGGATGCCGCGGTTGGCGAGGTAGAGGTGAAGGAAGTCCTCCAGCTCGGGGTCGCCGGCCGCTTCGGACTCGGTGCCGGTGCGCGGTGCCGGGCTCGTGAAGCGGTACTCGGTGCGGGCGCCGAGGCGGCTCACCGACCAGGGCAGGGCATGGGTCTCGATGCACTGTCCGACACCGGCCTCGAAGCGCTCGGACAGCTTGGTCATCCGGGCGAACGCCTCGTCGGTGAGCACGTGCTCCAGAGTGGCCCGCGTCGCCGCGACCGACAGCGCGTTGCCCGCCAGGGTGCCGCCGACTCCGCCCATGTCCACGAGGTCCAGGTCGTCGCGGCCGAGCAGCCGGTCGGCAAGGTCGGCGGCCAGTCCGTAGGCGCCGGCCGGGATGCCGCCGCCGATGGCCTTGCCGATGGTCAGCAGGTCGGGCTCCAGGTCCCAGGCGGCGGTGCAGCCACCCGGTCCGGCGGAGAAGGTGTGCGTCTCGTCATTGATGAGCAGCGTGCCGTACTGCCGTGTGAGGGCGCGCACGCCGGCCAGATAGCCGGGCTCGGGCAGCACGATGCCGATGTTGGTGAGCGCGGGCTCCATCAGGACGGCGGCGACGTCGCCGTGGGCGAGTTCGCGCTCCAGCTGCGCCAGGTCGTTGAACTCGGCGACTCTGCTGGTCAGTGTGACGTCGCAGGGGGCGCCGACGTTGCCGGGTCGGGCGGTGCCGCGGCCGTCGGGGCCGACGACGATGAGCGATTCGTCGACGCTGCCGTGGTAGCTGTAGCTGTTCACCAGGATCTTCGGGCGGCCGGTGACGGCCCGGGCGAGCCGGATCGCCCAGCGGTTGGCGTCGGTCGCGGTCAGCGAGAAGCTCCAGCGGGCCAGGCCGAAGCGGCGGGTGAGTTCGGCGCCGACCCATTCGGCGTCCTCGGTGGGGAGCATGGCGGTGGCGCCGCCCTGCTCGGCGAACCGGCGGTGCACCGCCTCCGTGACCGCGGCGGGCGAGTGACCGGCCATGGCTCCGGTGTCGCCGAGGCAGAAGTCGACGTACTCGTGCCCGTCGATGTCGGTGACGCGAGCCCCGCGGGCCGTCGCCAGATAGCGGGGAAAGGCTCCGGCGGTCTTGTTCATCCAGGTCATCGGCACCCGGCCGAAGAGGTGGTCGGCCCCGGCGTACGCCGCCCGAGAGCGCGGGTTTCGGCGCTCGGCCTCGGCGCTCTCGCGGGCCAGGAGGTGGTGCAGACGTGTGCGGTCCATGGGGTACCTCAGGCGGGGACGACGACAGAATGAAGTCACCCTACGCTCGAATGTGCGAGGCCATCAAGCACTCACGCTCGAATCCATCGTCACGGCGCTCGAAACGGTTGCCGCCGCGACTCCGTACACGCTCCTCCGCCCAACTGGCGAACCCCTGCGCGAAGTTCGAGCATCCCGGCCGTAAACGCCAGGCCACGCCACCCCTTCCCCGCCATAGAAATATCTACAAGGATGCATATGCCGAGATGGTGTGGAGCCGCACCGTGCGCCCGGCGAGTACCGTCCCGGCGCGGAGTCGGGCGAGAGATCACCCGGAGCAGCAGATGAGGAACGCGATGTGGATGCAAGGCGTGGAGTGGCTCGCGGCCGCCGCGTCGGACCCGCGGACCTGCAAGCGCGAGTGGGACCAGGGCGACGGCATCGCGCTGCTGGAGGCCGGCCGCTACTGGGACGTGGTCAGCGTTCCCGACGAACTGGGCCTGTTCACCCTCGACCTGCTGTGGCGGCCGACCCTGTCCGTGCCGGGACCCACGCTCGTGGACACCGGGTCCCATCGGGTCGGCTTCTTCCTGCCACCCGATCCGACGAGCCATTGGATCGGTGCCGGGTTGCGGCACGCGACCAAGGGCTCCTGGGTGGCGGTGCCCCCGCCCTATCGCCCGGCGGGGCTCTCGGAGTGGCTCATCCCGCCCGACGGCACCGGAAAGCTCCACGCACCCCACACCCTCGAACTCGCCCTGCGGCAGGCCAACGGCACGCTGACGGTGCTCCGCGGGGAGTGAACGTCCTTCCACGGCACGGGAATTCGCAACCCGCACGAACCCGGTTCACGGCTGGCAGGGCACGTCGGCGAACGAGGCCCACTGCACGTCGGGCTGCGCGGGCACGGCGCGGCCCCTGGCGTGCCACTCCAGCAGGAGGTCGGTGTAGATGGGCGTGCAGCCCCAGGGGCCGTGGGTCAGTTCGGCGAACCGGCGCGACGTGGTGCCGCCCGCGGGCGGACTCTTCGGCGCAAGGGGTTCTCGGTCCATGGCCGGAGCAACGCCCTCCGTGCGCCGGTGGTACGCGCGAACGCGGGCGCTCACCGAGTCGGGTGAGCGCACCGCCCGATCGGGGACACACTCCGGTACGACAAGCGTCCCGCATATGGCTGAGGGGACGTCAGCAGATCCTCGGCAGCTGCTCCCCCAGCGGCATGTCGACCACTCGGGTGCCGCCCAGGCCGGTGCGGGCCACGACCATGCCGGGGTGCTCCGTCACCGTCTCGCCGATGATCCTGGCTTCGGCGCCCAGCGGATGGGCCCGCATCGCCTCCAGTACGGCGTCTGCGTGCCGGCGCGGGACGAACGCCACCAACTTGCCCTCGTTGGCGACGTAGAACGGGTCGAGGCCCAGCACCGCGCAGGCGTTGGCCACGGCGGGCGGGACGGGGACGTCCCGTTCCGTGATCTCGACGCCGGTGCCCGAGGCGGCCGCGATCTCGTTGAGAGCCGCCGCCAGGCCACCGCGGGTGGGGTCGCGCAGGACGTGCAGATCCGGGGTGACGGCCAGCATGGCCTCCACCAGGCCGCCGAGTGGGGCGCAGTCGCTCACGATCTCGACCCCGAACTCCAGGCCCTCGCGCACACTCATGATGGCCACGCCGTGCGCGCCGACCGCACCGCTGACGATCACCACGTCACCGGGTTCGACGCGCTGCGGACGCAGGTCGACACCCACCGGGATCAGGCCGATGCCTGCGGTGTTGACGTAGATCCCGTCCCCGTGCCCGGCTTCGACGACCTTGGTGTCGCCGGTCGCCACCTCGACCCCGGCACTCCGGGCGGCGGCGCCGAGCGCCTCGGCGACCCGGGAGACGGTCTCGACCTCGACGCCCTCCTCCAGGATGAATCCGCAGGAGAGGTAGGCGGCTCGGGCACCGCTCATGGCGAGGTCGTTGACGGTGCCGTTGACGGCGAGGTCCCCGATGCTGCCGCCGGGGAAGAACAGCGGCCGTACGACGTACGAGTCGGTGGAGAAGGCGAGTCGCACACCGCCCAGGCTGAGCGCGGCGGCGTCGCCCATCTGGGCAAGTACGGCTCCGCCGAACGCGGGCGCGAAGACGTGCTGGACCAGTTCGGCGGAGAGCGTGCCGCCCCCGCCGTGGCCCATGACGATCCTGGGCTGGTCGCGCAGCGGTGCCGGGCAGGTCCAGGCGGCGGGGTCCAGGGTGGTCGTGCTGCTGTCAGCCAACGGGGCTCGCCTCCCGGGCGGTCGGGGTGGTCTCAAGGCGCCGGTAGAGGTAGTACGCGGCGCAGGCGCCCTCGCTGGAGACCATGGTGGCTCCGAGGGGGGTGCGGGGGGTGCAGCGGGTGCCGAACGCCTCGCACTCGTACGGCTTGAGCAGTCCCTGCAGGACTTCGCCACTGCGGCACTCGGCGGGTTCGCGGGTGCGGATGCCCTCTACGGAGAACCTCAACTCGGCGTCGTACTCCCGGTACTTGGCCGACAGCCGCCACCCGCTGTCCGGGATCACGCCGATGCCGCGCCAGGCGCGGTCGGTGACCTCGAAGACGTCCTCCAGCATGGCCCTGGCCGCCAGGTTCCCCTCGGCGCGGACGGCACGCGGATAGGCGTTCTCGACGGTGTGCTCGCCTCGTTCCAGCTGGGCCACGGTCCGGCGGACGCCCTCCAGGATGTCCAGGGGCTCGAAGCCGGTCACGACGATCGGGACGCGGTGGCTCTCGGCCAGCCTCGGGTACTCGTCGACGCCCATCACGGTGCACACGTGGCCTGCGGCCAGGAAGCCCTGCACGCGGCAGTTCGGGGAGCGCATGATCGCCTCGATGGCCGGGGGCACCCGCACATGGGAGACCAGCAGGCTGAAGTTGCGGATGCCGAGCTTTCGGGCCTGATGGACCGTCATGGCGTTGGGCGGCGCCGTCGTCTCGAAGCCGATGCCGAAGAACACCACCTGGCGGTCCGGGTTCTGCTGGGCGACCCTGAGGGCGTCGAGCGGCGAGTACACGACCCGTACGTCCCCGCCCGCGCCGCGCACCTGGAAGAGGTCCCGTCCGGTGCCGGGCACGCGGAGCATGTCGCCGAAGGAGCAGAAGATCACCTTGGGGCGGGAGGCGATCTCCAGGGCCTTGTCGATGACCTCCAGCGGGGTCACGCACACGGGACAACCGGGACCATGGATCAACTCGACCTCCTTCGGCAGGAGTTGGTCGATCCCGTGCCGGATGATGGAGTGCGTCTGCCCGCCGCACACCTCCATCACCGCCCAGGGCCTGGTCACCGTGGCGTGGATCTCGTCGAGGAGCCGCCTGGCCAGAGCCGGGTCCTGGAACTCGTCGATGTACTTCACTTCCGCGCCTCCTGCCCGGCGGCCGCTTCCCAGGGATCCCCGAACTCCTCCTGCAGCACGCCGAGTTCGGCGAACAGCTCGAGCGTCTGCCGTGCAGACTCCTCGTCGAGGCGCTGCAGGGCGAACCCGACGTGCACGATGGCGTACTCGCCGACCTGAAGGTCGGGCAGGTACTCCAGGCACACCTCCTTGACCACTCCGCCGAAGTCGACGGTGGCCATGCGGGTGCCGTCCCGTTCCTCGATCTCCAGCACTCTGCCGGGTACCGCCAGGCACATGGGCCTCTCCTCGCTGTGAAGTCGTATGTCCGGTCGATCAGTTGGGGCTGTCGGTGCGGGCGGCGTGGGCGGCCACCATGAGCTGGCCCAGGGCCAGTCCGCCGTCACCGGGCGGGACTCGGTGGTGCCGCAGCACCGTGAAGCCGTCCGCCTCCAGGGCCTTGGCGCAGGCGGAGGAGAGCAGGGTGTTGAGGAACACGCCGCCGGTGAGGGCCACGGTGTCCAGTGCGTGGCGCTCCCGAGCCTGGGCACAGACGCGGTGGACCAGGGCGGCGACGCCCCGGTGGAAACGGGCCGCGATCCACGCCGTCGGCACGCCCGCCCGTAGGTCGTCCACGATCGCCGCCAGGACGGGGGCCGGGTCGGCGCGCAGCGGGCGGGGGTCCGCCGAGTGCACGGCGAAGGCATACGCAGCCGTGTCCTCCGGCGGGGCGGAGAGGGCGGCGGACTCCAGCTCCATGGCCGCCTGGGCCTCGTAACCGGCCCGGTGGCAGACGCCGGCGAGGGACGCCACGGCGTCGAATAGACGTCCCATGCTGGAGGTGGGCACGCAGTTGAATTCACGCTCCAACTGCCGGGAGAGGACAGCGAGTTCGTCTCGGGGGCAGGCCGTCACGCAGGGCAGGTCGTCCGCCCAGGCGAGGCGGGCCGCCCGCAGGTGCGCGAGGGCCATGCGGTAGGGCCGGTGGACCGCGGCGTCACCGCCGGGCAGCGGGACGTAGGCGAGGTGCCCGAAGCGGATGAAGCCGGTGTAGTCCGCGAGCAGAAACTCACCGCCCCACACCGCTCCGTCGTCGCCGTACCCCGTGCCGTCGAATGCGGCGCCGATCACGGGCCGGCCGCCCTCCAGTCCGTGTTCGGCCATCGCTGCGGCGACGTGGGCGTGGTGATGCTGGACGCGCACGACCCGCCGGCCGGCCGCGTTGCGCTCGGCCCACTGGGCGGAGCGGTAGCCGGGATGCCGGTCGGCCGCGAGCAGTTCGGGCCGTACGGGGGTGATCGACTCCAGTTGCTCCACGGCGCGTGCGAAGGCCCGCTGGGTGGCGAGGTCGTCCATGTCGCCGATGTGCGCCGACAGCCAGGCACGCCGCCCTTCGCCGACGCAGAACGCGTTCTTCAGGTCGCCGCCGACCGCCAGGGCCGGACGCACCGGTACCGGGAGGTCCAGCGGCAGCGGCGCGTATCCGCGGGCGCGGCGCACTACGAGCGGTTTTCCGTCGCACACCCGCATCACCGAGTCGTCGCACGGCACATGGATCGGCCGGTCGTGCGCGAGCCAGCCGTCGGCCAGGTGCGCGAGCCGCTCGAGGGCGTCCGCGTCGTCGGTGACGATCGGTTCGCCGGAGACGTTGCCGCTGGTCATGACGAGGAGCCGGGGTCCGTCGGGGTCCCCGGGCAGCCCGAACAGGAGGTGGTGCAGGGGTGTGTACGGCAGTATGACGCCGAGGTCGGGACTTCTGGGCGCGACACCGTCCGTCGGCCACACGCCCGCCCCATCTCCCCTGCGGCGCAGCAGCACGATGGGGCGCGTGGCTCCGCTGAGCAGAGCACGCTCTTCGGCACTGATCCGCACGAGGTGCTCGATGTCGTCGAGGCTCCGGGCCATCAGCGCGAACGGCTTGTCACCGCGGGCCTTACGACGCCGCAAGAGGTCGACGGCATCCGGGTTGCCGGCGTCGCACGCCAGGTGGTAGCCGCCCAGCCCCTTCACCGCGAGGATCTTCCCGTGCGCCAGCAGCCGTCGTGCCTCGGCCACCGGCTCCGCGTCTGTGCCTTCCCCGGGAACGTCGTCGCCCGGCCGGCGCACGAGCAGGCGCAGCCGAGGACCGCAGTCCGGGCAGGCGACGGGCTGGGCGTGGAAACGCCGGTCGGCGGGGTCGGCGTACTCCCTGGCACAGCCGGGGCACAGCGGAAAGCCGGCCATCGTGGTGTGCGCCCGGTCGTAGGGCAGACCGGTGACGATCGTGAACCGCGGGCCGCAGTGGGTGCAGTTGACGAAGGGATGGCGGTGGCGCCGGTCGGCGGGGTCGGTCAGTTCGCGCAGGCAGGCGGCACAGGTCGCCGTGTCCGGGGGGATCAGGGCGCGCGCGGGTCCGTCGGCCCGGGAGGCGAGGATGGTGAACGCGGTGTCGCCGGTGACGGCCACCTCGTGGTGGTCGACGGAGTCCACACGGGCCAGGGGCGGAGCGTCCATGGCGATACGGCCGCAGAACCGGGCGACGGCTCCGGGCACGCCCTCGATCTCGACCACCACCCCGTCCGGCGTGTTGGTCACGTGCCCCGTCAACTCCAGCGCGGTGGCGAGGGAGTGGACGTAAGGCCGGAATCCGACCCCCTGGACCACGCCTCGCACGGTGACGCGGCGGCGTTGCGCCGTCCAGCCCGTGACCTGGGTGGCGCTCACGGGTGGGAGGCCGCCGTGACGCCGGTGTGCGCGGCGTGCTCGTGCGCGTGCCGGGCCATGACCGGTCGGTGCGGCGCGGCGCCGTCCGCCGCGGCCAGGGCCCGGTCCAGCAGGGTGCCGAGCCCCTGGTTCCGGCGCACCGAAGTCAGCAGCACCTCGACGCCGGGATTGACCTGCTCGACGTTCGAGCGGAACCCCGCCTCGTCGAAGTCCACCGCCTCGGCGATGTCGGTCTTGGTGACGACGACCAGCTGCGCGAGGCCGAAGGCGGTGGGGTACTTCAGCGGCTTGTCCTCGCCCTCCGTGACCGAGGCGAGGACGACCCGCAGTGTCTCGCCGAGGTCGTAGGAGGCCGGGCACACCAGGTTGCCGACGTTCTCCACGAACAGCAGCCGTGTGGCGTCGGGCAGCCAGCCCTCCAGATGGCGGGCGAGCATCCCGGCCTCCAGGTGGCACAGCCCATCGGTGAGGACCTGTTTCACCGGCGCTCCCGAACGCGCCAGCCGTGCCGCGTCGTTCTCGGTCGCGAGGTCCGCGGTCAGCGCGGCCACGGGCACGGACCGCTCGCGCGCCAGCGTCAGTTCGTGTTCCAGGAGGGCGGTCTTGCCGCTGCCTGGGCTGGACAGCAGGTTGACGACCGTGGTGCCCCGGGCTGTCAGGTGTGCGCGCAGGGCATGCGCGGCCTCGTCGTTCCTGGCGAGGACGGCCTGATGCAGGTCGACCGTACGGCACATGATTCAGCGCTCCTCGAGGATCGGTTCGCGGGTGGCCGCAGACGTCGTCCCGTCATCCCAGTCCACACCGGCGATGCGCAGCTCGCGGCCGGCCAGCAGGTCGGTGGTCCCGCCGTCGCAGCGCGGGCAGCTCAGCCGGGGCGGCATGCCGACGGCCCATTCGTGTGCGCAGGCTCCGCAGCGGGCCCGTCCCGGCACCGTTTCGGTGACGAGTTCGGCGCCTTCCAGCAGCGTGCCGGCACGGGCCAGTTCGAAGGAGAAGGACAGGGCGTCGGGGACGACACCGGCCAGTTCGCCCACCTGGAGCCGCACCGAGCGCACCGCGGTGACGTCGCCGGCTCGTGCGGCCGCTTCCTCCACCTGGTCGATCACCGCCAGGGCGATGGACATCTCGTGCATCTGTCTCCGTCCCGGCGCGGGCCCTGGGTGCGCGAATGGCCGCGTCCATTACAGGTGCGGTGTCCCGGACCGATGACTCGGCGCGCCGCCAAGGCCCGTCCGGGTCCGCCGTTCGCAGCAGTGCACGGTCCCGCGCCGGGCCGGCGCTCACATGCTGCGGATCCGCAGGTAACGCCGGATGTCGGGCAGGGACTGCACGACGAGCGCGGCGGCGACGGCGATCAGGGCACCGACGACGATCTTCTTCATGCCTGTCTCCTCACTTCGCGGCTTCGCCGGCCAGGGGTCGCGGTTCGGACTCCGGGGACGCGCCCAGGAGCTCCACAATGAGTTGGACCGCTCGCGGTACGGCGTCGGACACGGGGGCGCTCAGCTCCATCCCCTCTTCCACGGTGGCCGGTTCGCAGCCGACGATCAGGGTGCGGCGCGGTGGCTGTCCGCCGGTGCCCGCGCAGAGGGTGCCGAGCAGGGCGAGCACGGCGTCGGGGGTCATACGGTGGCCGTCAAGCGGTCCTGATACGCCGAGATCTTCATGCTCGATCACGTACAGGGTGCCGGGGGCCTGACCGCGAGCGGTGGCGTCGACCAGGATCAAGGTGTCGTATCCGTCCAGGAGTTGGTAGGCGAGGTGCACGCCCCGCACCCCGATGTCCGCGACCTCGACGTGGGCGGGCAGTCGGTGTCCGGCCAGTGCGCGGGCGACGGCCACCCCGAAGCCGTCGTCGCCGAGAAAGACGTTCCCGATGCCCGCGACGAGGACCCGGGCGTCCTTGCCGGGCGGGCTCATGCGTCGCCCTCCGGCCAGGTCAGTTCATCGGGCTGGAAGTACAGGAAGCGTCCCTGTTCGCGGCGCAGGTCGGCGCCCGGGTCGCCGTCCACGGTCACGGCGAGGTGCACGGCGCCGTCGATGTCGTACAGCACGGCCTCGACGGTCGCGGTGCGGCCGTGCAGGAACAGGTCCTGGGCGTCGGTGCGGCGCAGGCCGGGGCGGAGCAGGACGCGGCTGCCGGCGCTCGCGGGCCGTCCGTCGACGACGGTGTGGTCGTGGCCGGGGTCGAATCCCGGGTCGCTCGCGGGGTCCCACCACGGGGTGTCCGGATTCTCCGGCTCCTCGAACGGCTCGGGCCCGGTGACCTCGCGCAGGCCGCGCACCGCGCCGTGCAGCCGTTCCAGCACCTCGGCGGGGAGCGAGTCCGCCAACTCGATGACCGCGGCGGCCCGTTCGTCGGTGCCGCGGGCCTCGCGCTTCTCCTCGTCGGTGAGGGCGGCGGTGCGCAGGGCGAGGATCTCGTCGATCTCGGTGGCGTCGTACAGGGCGCCAGGGCTCTCGGGTGCGACGGCCGGGTGGTCCTCAAGGATGATCGGGGAGGACAACACCACGTCCGCGCGGCCGGGTTCACCGGCGAGGACCGGCCAGGTGTGCAGATTGCGGCAGGCGGCGACCGCGCCCTTGGCCCACTCGGGGGGATCGGTCATCGACAGGAACCGCCCCTTGTCCAGCGCCATGAGGAGGTGTGTAGCCACAAGGGAGCGCGGCAGGGCCGCGTCCCGGTCGGCGGTGTGTGCGGCCTCGGGGGTCCAGGTGCTGGTGTTCTCGACGACGGCGGTCAGCCGCACGACGCGGTAGGGCCCGTCGAGTTCGCACGCCGACAGGCACAGCCGTCCGTCGGTGCGCTCGTAGCGGTGGATGGTACGGCCCACCGTGCGCCCGGAGGCGTCGCCGACGGGTTCGTACTCTTCGCCGTCCGGCAGGTCGAAGGGGATCGTGACGTCTCCGGCGAGGAGCTCCGCCACCGGCACGACCGCCTCGAGGTGTTCCTCGACGCCCTCGTCCCAGGGGACCAACACCCGGTCTTCCAGCCGGAGTTCCGGCACGGTCTCGAACTCACCGTCCGAGAGGGCCCGTTGGACGGTACGGCGCCTGGCGCGCAGGAAGCGCAGCTCGACGGCGAGGGTGGTGTCCGCCTTGGGTTCCATCAGGCACTCGGTGTGCTGGAAGGAGTGTTCCTCGCAGTCGGCGCCCCAGCCGGGTGGCACCAGCACGCCGAACTGCCAGCGCAGCCGGTTCTTCGCGGCCGACGCCCGGTACGGATACAGGACGTAGCCCTCGAAGAGGACGGCGTCGGCCACCTTCCGGGCCAGGGCGAAGCGGGCCTCGGTCTGTGGGGCGAACGCGGTCACGCTCACGGGGCCGTCCTTCCGTTCGTGCCGGTGAGGGCGCGGGCCCGTACCGAAGGCGTGTCGGCCTGCGCCAGCAGGGCCCGTACGGTCGCCTCCCAGGACGGCAGCGCCTGCCGTGACCGGTAGGCCAGCAGGGCGTCCATGGTGTCGCGGGGCAGCCGGATCCAGCCGCAGCCGGGGAAGTGCTGTTCGACCATCTCGCGCCAGGTCGCGACCGGCATCCGGTAGGTCGCCTCCCGGTCCCAGGGGACGGGCTCGACCCGGAAGCCGCCCGCTCCGGTGAAGGCCGTGCCGGAGAAGAGCATCAGCAGGGGCACCTCCCCGCCGTCGAGCGCGGCGAGATAGCGGGTGGCGGCGATGTCCATGTCGTAGGTGCAGGGCACCACGAGTTCGGTCTCGGTCTCCCGGGTGAACCCGGGGACCATCACAGGGACTTGGGCGAACTGCACCGGCTGGAGGGTGCTGCCCCAGCGGGACGGTTCACCGAAGAGGTCGACGAGCCCATCGGTTTCGCCGCGGTCGTAGCCGCGGCGCGCGGGTTCGATGCGGATCTGGCAGCGCAGCGCCAGCGCGTGCACGGGTTCGTCGTCGGGCGTGGTGACGCGCAGCCGGAACACCAGGGTGGGTCCAGCCGCGTAGCGGTCCGCGCGAACGCCGGTACAGGCGAAGGAGAGTTCGGTCATGGCCGGTCCTCCGCGCCGACGGTCCCGGCCCGGCGCTCGACGTGTGCGAAGAACGCGTCCAGCGCGGCACGAGCCTCGGCCCCGCCGTCGAAGCCCTGCCACAACAGGCGCATACGGCCGACGAGTTCGTAGCAGATGTCGATCGGGACCAGGTAGCAGACGATGCCGTCGTCGGTGCGGCGCAGCAGCAGTGCCTCCAGGTCAGGTACGACCAGGTCGGCGAGGGCGGTGTCGCCGAGGACCGCGGTCCACGCCTCGGGTTCCAGTTCGCTCTCGGTGGCCCCGGCGGGGCTCGGGTAGAGGGCGACGAGGCGGTCGAGCGCGGTGTTGCGGAAGAAGAACGCGACCCCGACCGGGATGCGCAGGGTGTCCCACGCCCGGTCGTCGAGCCGGTGGTCGGGGTCGGTGAGGTAGCGGTCCGGGACGGCGCGGAAGCGGCCCACTTCGGCGCCCGGCTGTTCCATCAGCAGGAAGCAGGCGGGACAGGCGCAGACCAGGGCTCGCTTCTCGGTGTCGACGAGGTGGCGGTGGTGGCCGTCGTCCACCGGTGTGGCGCACAGTCCGCAGCGCTCCGGCTGCGGCGGACGCCCGGTCAGGAAGCGGCGCAGGCCGGCTGCCAGGGCCGGGGCCGGGGGCGCGCTCACGCACCAGCCCCGGGAGGCGTGCCGATCTGGAGCAGGACGGGCTCCGCCTGTCGTACCTCCACAGCCGCCACCTCGGGCGCGAAGCAGGCCAGCGCGTCCTCGGCTGCCCGCTGTGCGTCCGTGGCGCCCGATGCGCAGCCGCATCCTCCGGCGGCCGACGCCCGCAGACTCAGGGTGCCGCTCGCCTCGTCGAAGGCGACGATGTCGAGGCCACCACCTTGGACCGTGTCGACGGCGCGGATGATGCGGGTGGGCAGGTCCTCGGGGTGCAGGTCGTGCAGGACGAGCTGGCTCGCGACGAGGTCGTCGGCGAGTAGGGTCTCCTGGAGCCGCCGGTCCTCGGGGGCCGACAGGAGCTGGAGGATCCGAGCGAGTCCCGCGCCGTAGAACTCCATGAGGGAGCGCACGAGTTCCTCGGCCGCCTCGATCGCGTCAGGATCCCCGGTCGCGGCCAGCCGGTCAAGCATCTCCTCGATACGGCGTCCCGCCCGCTCGGCGTGTCCCGGCGTGGTGGCGGCGCTCATCCGCCCAGTCCGCTCAGGCCGGTGGGCACGTGCATCTTCTGCACGGTCTTTCCATCGCCGACGTACATGTGGACGCCGCAGGGCAGACAGGGGTCGAAGCTGCGGACGGTGCGCATGATGTCGATGCCCTTGAAGCTGTCCGGCGGGTTCTCCTCGAAGATGGGGGTGTTCTGCACGGCGTCCTCGTACGGGCCGGGCGTGCCGTAGGAGTCGCGGACGCTGGCGTTCCACGGGGTGGGCGGGTATGGGTGGTAGTTGGCGATCTTGCCGTCCCGGATGACCATGTGGTGCGAGAGGACGCCGCGGACGGCCTCGGTGAAGCCCACGCCGATGCTCTCGTCGGGGACCTCGAACTTCTCCCAGGTCTGAGTGCGTCCGGCGCGGACCTCGGCGAGGCCTTGTTCGGCGAAGTGCACGGCGAGGGCGGCGGTGTAGGCCTGGAAGTAGCTGCGCGCGCGGTTGCGTTCGAGCGCGTTGCTCCACTTCGGGATCTTCCACTCGAAGGTGGTCTCCGGCCGGGTCATGGTGCGGGGCAGGTTGATGATCACGCTGTGGCCGGTGGCCTTCACGCCGCCGGTGTCGACGAGTCCGGCGAGCGCGGTGGACCACAGGCGGGCGATGGGGCCGCCGCCGGTGTCCAGGGCGAGGTGGTCCTTGCCGTCGAACCAGCGCGGGGACATGACCCAGCTGTACTTGTCGTCGAAGTTCCGCTTCTGCGGGGCCGGGATGGTGTGCTGGTTCCAGGGATGGCGCGGGTCGACCGGGTTACCGAGCGGGTCGTGGGTGACGAACTGCTCCTTGCCCTGCCAGTCGTCGTAGTAGGAGCTGCCCAGCAGGATGCGGATGCCGAGGTTGATCTCGGTGAGGTCGGTGGTGACCAGTTTGCCGTCCACGACGATGCCCGGGGTGACGAACATCTTCCGTCCCCAGTCGGTCATGTTGGCGTAGGTGAAGTCGCAGTACTCGGGGTCGTTGAGGGCGCCCCAGCAGCCGAGCAGGACACGGCGGCGGCCCACTTCCTCGTAGCCGGGCAGGGCCTCGTAGAAGAAGTCGAACAGGTCGTCGTGGAGCGGGACGACGCGCTTCATGAACTCCACGTACCGCATCAGACGGCTGAGGTAGTCCGTGAAGAGCTGCACCGAGGCGTTGGTTCCGACGCCGCCCGGGTACAGCGTGGAGGGGTGCACATGGCGGCCCTCCATCAGGCAGAACATCTCCCGGGTGTAGCGGCTGACCTGGAGGGCCTCGCGGTAGAACTCGCCCTCGAGGGGGTTCAGGGACCGCATGATGTCGGCGATGGTGCGGTAGCCGTGGTCGGCGGCGTGCGGGGCCTCGGTGCGTTCGGCCAGTTCGAGGACGCCCGGGTTGGTCTCCTTGACCATCTTCTCGCAGTAGTCGACCCCGACCAGGTTCTCCTGGAAGATGTTGTGGTCGAACATGTACTCCGCGGCCTCGCCGAGGTTGATGACCCATTCGCCGAGGTGCGGGGGCTTCACGCCGTAGGCCATGTTCTGCGTGTACACCGAGCAGGTGGCGTGGTTGTCGCCGCAGATGCCGCAGATGCGGCTGGTGATGAAGTGGGCGTCGCGCGGGTCCTTGCCGCGCATGAAGACGCTGTAGCCGCGGAAGACGGACGAGGTGCTGTAGCACTCGGCGACCCGCTTCTGCTTGAAGTCGATCTTCGTGTGGATGCCCAGGCTGCCCACGATCCGGGTGATCGGGTCCCAGGACATCTCGATCAGGCCGCTGCCGTCGCCGGTCGCCTTGGTCGTGGGGGTGGTCATGATGTGTGCGTTGCCCTTCTGGTGGCGGGGTGCGGAAGGTGATCGAGTGCGGGTCGGGTCACCAGGGCGGCCGGTATCCGGTGGTCAGCTTGGCCCCGGTGTGGCGCCACTTGGGTTCCTTGTCCACGGTGTGCTGGGTGACGGCGCGCAGCCTGCGGATCACGGCCCCGTAGGCGCCGCTGGCCTTCGTCGACAGCGTCGCGCCGGGCGGCTCGTCCATGAACGGCATGAACTTGTCCGGGAAGCCCGGCATGGTGCAGGCGATGCAGATGCCGCCGACGTTGGGACAGCCACCGATGCCGTTCATCCAGCCCCGCTTGGGCACGTTGCACTTGACGACCGGCCCCCAACAGCCGATCTTCACCAGGCACTTGGGCGAGTCGTACGACTCCGCGAAGTCGCCCTGCTCGTAGTAGCCGGCGCGGTCGCAGCCCTCGTGCACGGTGGCGCCGAACAGCCAGGCCGGGCGGAGCTTGTCGTCCAGCGGGATCATCGGGGCGGAGCCGGCCGCCTGGTAGAGGAGGTAGGTGAGCGTCTCGGCGAAGTTGTCCGGCTGGATCGGGCAGCCGGGTACACACACGATCGGGATGCCCGCCTTGGACTTCCAGTCCCAGCCCAGGTAGTCGGGCACACCCATCGCGCCGGTCGGGTTGCCCGCCATGGCGTGGATGCCGCCGTACGTCGCGCAGGTGCCGATCGCGACGACGGCGAGGGCCTTGGGCGCGAGCCGGTCGATCCACTCGCTGGTGGTGATCGGCTGCCCGGTCTCGGGGTTGTCGCCGAAGCCGCACCAGTAGCCCTCGGGCTTGATGGCCTCGTTCGGGATGGACCCCTCGACGACCAGCACGAAGGGATCGATCTCGCCGCGTTCGCCCTTGAAGAACCACTCGATGAACGTGTCCGCGCCGCCGACCGGACCGCACTCGAAGTCGATCAGCGGCCAGTGGACGGCGATCTTGGGCAGCCCCGGGAGCACGCCCATCGCGATCTGTTCGATGCTCGGTTGCATCGCGGCCGTCAGCGCGACCGAGTCGCCGTCACAGCTCAGCCCGGCGTTGATCCAGAGGATGTGGATCGTGGGCGTCTCGCCGGCGGGCGCGCCGGCGTCCTTGGTCGCGGCACTGCTGGGCGTCGACGGTGTCATAGGACCGCCTCCTCGGAGAGGTAAGGGACGAAAGCAGGTATTCCGGATGTGCCATTTCTTGGTATCAGGGGTGCTGCCGTGACGAGAAGTCTGCGGGGTCCGTTCCAGTGACACGCGGTCCGGACCGAGGGTGGGCGAGGTACGGGGGCGTGTCCGTGGGTGGCTGTTTCGTGACGAACGCGCGGCGCAGTGCGTGGTAGGGGGCGTTCGGGTCGTCGAAGGTGGCGCGCATCGGGGCCAGTTCGCGCTGCCGGAACGCGGAGAGGGGCTCGACGGCCTCCTGCCGGTCCAGCTCCGTCTTCTTGTCCATGATCCGGGAGCTGATCGCGGGCAGCGCGGCCAGCCGGGCCGCGAGGGAGCCCACCTCCCCGGCGAAGTCCCCGGCGCCGCAGTCGAGCACGCGGTCCACGAGGCCGATGTGCAGCGCGCCGGCGGCACTCACCGGGAGGCACTCCCGCATGAGCCGCTCGGCCGTCACCGCGCCCACCCGGCGGGGCAGCGTGTACGTCCAGAACTCGGAGCCGTACAGGCCCAGCAGCCCGTAGTGCGGGTTCAGTACGGCCCCGGCGCGGCACCACACCTCGTCGGCGGCGAGAGCGAGCATCACGCCGCCGGCCGCCGCGTTGCCGCCGATCGCGGAGACGACGAGCCGGTCCGTGGTCGTCAGGACCGCCTCGACCAGGTCGTCGAGGGCGTTGATGTTCGCCCAGGACTCGGCGGCGGGGTCCGGTGCGGACTCGATGACGCCGAGGTGGATGCCGTTGGAGAAGAAGTCGCGCTGTGTGCCGAGGACCAGTACGCCGGTGGGGCGGGCGCAGGCCTCACGGTAGGCGTGGAGCAGGCGCGTGCACTGGGTGGTGCTCATGGCGCCGCCGGGGAAGGAGAAGGACAGGAAGCCGACGTCCGCCTCCTCCGTGTAGCGGATGTCCGCCCAGGTTCTCGCGGCACGGGTCGGCGAGGAGGCCAGTTCCGGCACGGGCGGCAGCCGGTCGCCCAGGGCCGTCACCGCGGGCATTTTGAACGTGGGCGGCTCTCCGGGGAGGCGCGGGCGCCTGAGCTCCGGGATCCACACGGCGCCGTCCCTCGTGGCCCGGCAGATCGCGCCGCACCGGGTGGCCAGCAGCGCGCCGGGGGCGCCGTGGAGGGCGCGCTCGGGGTGGCCGCCGTGCAGGTACCACTCCTCGCCGCGCAGCACGTCACGCACGCCGGGCCGGGAGTCCGCGGCCCGCAGCTTTCGTACGACGGTCTCCGTGGTGTCGGCCGCCCAGTCGATGCGCCGGACGCTCTGGTCGAGGTACGGGCGGGTGCGGGCCGCCCGCTGCGGGACCGGGGTGAAGGTGCCTGAGGCGAAACGTTCCACTGCACGAAGGACGGCGGCCATGGCGGCGTCGGCGATCTCGCCGCGGTACAGGTCGCTCTTGGACACCGGCGGAACCGGGCAGCGCACCGACGCCCACACGTCTCCGGCATCCAGCTCCTCGTCGGCCTGGAACACGGTCACTCCCCAGTCTTCGGCGCCCGCCTGGACCGCCCAGTCGAGCGAGGACGGTCCGCGGTCGCCGAGGGGGCCCGGATGCACGACGAAGCAGGGCCACCGGGTCCACACCTCGCGCGGGATCGCCGTCTTCAGCATCGGGGCGACGACCAGCCGGGGATCGTGCCGCCGCACCGCCTTGGTGAGGGAGCGGCCGGGCAGGGCGAGTTCCACCGCGACGGTGTGTCCACGGTCACGCAGTTCGGCGTGGACGCGTTGGGTGAGGCTGTTGAAGGCGCTGGCCACGAGCAGGATGTGCACGGCGTAACTCCCGGCGGACGTGGGCGCGGGTACGTGACCCCGGCCGGACCCGATCGTGGGGCACACGGGGCGCGCCCCCTCTGCGCCGGGCTGCCGGGGTCACTCGAAAGCGGGGGCGCGCACCGCCACCCGGCCCTACAACCCGGCGGTGTCCACGCGCTCGGGTCCACCGCGCCGTCAACTCGCGTTCTTCGTACGATGATTCAGGCAGTCCGCGCAGAAGCGAACAGACTCCGGGCGGTTTCGGAGTGATCTCCCTACCAACCGTGCGAGATCGATCGATTACGCTGTGTAAGGTGCTGCGAGTGCAGGGCCAACACGCCGCCCTGCACGCCGAGCTGACCGCGCAGCGCACCCGGACCAACGCCGCCGCGCAGGCCGGACTCCGCGGCGCCACGCGGGAGATCCAGGCGGCCTGCTCGCCCGGGTGGAGGCACTGACCGAGCTGCCCGCGCTGTTCGAGCGCTTCCCGGACCTGCGGCCGGCCGTCGGGAGCGGCGAGCTGCGGCAGGTGCCGTCGTTCACCGCCTTCGGCCGGCAAGAGATCCCGGTCCTGCTGCGTGGCTGAGCAGGGGGCGTCGAGAGAGAGCTCCGCCGGCGGTCCGAGGGGGGGTTGGACCGCCGGCGGAAGCGCGGCTCGGGGCGGGGGGGAGAGGCCCCGACCGCGGCTCAATCAGCTGGTTCCCCGAAAGACGCGGTTTACGCCTGGGAATTTCGACTCGGTTGTTCAGTCCTGCGCGAGGGCTCCGCCGCGTCGTATCCCGCCCGTCGACGGCATAAGCTCGGCGAATGGCGAAGTACTTCGACGTGCACCCCGAGAACCCGCAGTCCCGCAGCATCGCGCAGATCGCCGACGACGTGCGCTCGGGGGCGCTCATCGCATACCCCACCGACTCCTGCTACGCGCTCGGATGCCAGCTCGGCAGCCGGGACGGCATGGAGCGGATCCGCTCGATCCGGCACCTCGACGACCGGCACCACTTCACGCTGATGTGCCGTGACTTCGCGCAGCTCGGCCAGTTCGTGCGCGTGGACAACGACGTGTTCCGGGCCGTGAAGGCGTCGACCCCCGGCAGCTACACCTTCATCCTTCCGGCCACCCGGGAGGTGCCGCGCAAGCTGCTGCACCCCAAGAAGAAGACCGTCGGCGTGCGCATCCCCGACCACGTGGTCACCCAGGCCCTGCTGGCCGAGCTCGGCGAACCGCTGCTGTCCAGCACGCTCCTGCTGCCCGACGAGGAGGAGCCGCTGACCCAGGGCTGGGAGATCAAGGACCGGCTCGACCACGCGGTGGACGCGGTGGTCGACTCCGGGGACTGCGGCACCGAACCGACCACGGTCATCGACTTCTCCAGCGGCGAGGCGGAGATCGTACGGCGGGGTGCAGGCGACACCACGCGCTTCGAATGACGGCCGGGCCGCGCTGAGGCCGGGTGTGCGCCGGCGGATCTTGCGTGAAAGCATGGCCCCTGCACGCAGCGCCGAGCGCACACCCGCCGCCCGGCGCGGATTCCGCAGGGAGGCACCCGCCATGACAGCCGTACAGGGCACAGCCGTCGACATCCCGACCGAGGACGGCATCGCCGACGCTTATCTGGTCCACCCCGCCGACGAGCGTCCCCGCCCGGCCGTCCTGTTCTACCAGGACGCCTACGGACTGCGGCCGCATCTGCAGGCGATGGCCGACCGGATCGCCGCGGCCGGATACACGGTCCTGCTGCCGAACGTGTTCTACCGCAACGGCCGCAACCCGGTCATCGACCTGCCCGAGTTCATCGACCCCGCGGCCGACCCGACCATCTGGGAGCGGATCGGCCCGATCATGCAGTCCCTGACGCCCGAGCTCGCCGTGCGCGACGCGGGCGCCTATCTGCGCTGGCTGGCCGACAGCCCCCTCGTCGCCGACGGTCCGGTGGCGCTGACCGGCTACTGCATGGGCGCGCGGCTGGTCCTGCTGACCGCGGGCAGCTACCCGGACCGGGTCGCGGCCGCGGCGGGATTCCACGGCGGCCAGCTCGCCACCGACTCCCCCGACAGCCCGCACCTGGTCGCCCACAACATCACCGGCGAGGTGTACTTCGGCCACGCCGACCAGGACGCGTCCATGCCCGAGGAGCAGATCAAGCGGCTCGAGGACACGCTCACGGCGGCGGGCGTACGGCACCGCACCGAGGTCTATCCGGGTGCCCACCACGGTTACACCCAGGTGGACACCCCGCAGTACGACCGGGAGGCCGACGAGCGGCACTGGGCGGCCCTGCTCGACCTCCTCGCGCGTACCTTCTGAGCCTCCCGTGGGGTGCCCGTCGCCGGGCGGGCACCCCACGAACTTCGTCCAGATCGTTGACATGCACGCGCCCCGCCGAGAGGAGTCGCTCGTCCACGACGGCGGCCCACAGGAGGCGTACCTCACGCTGGATCCGCTCAGCCGACACACGCGTGCGTCCCGCACGCGGAGGCCTCCTCCGCGTGCGGGACGCTCAGCTGCGGCGTGTCAACTGCTGGTCGTGACGGCGGTGTCGTCGACGACGAAGCTGGTCTGGAGGGAGGAGTCCTCCACACCGTTGAACTTCAGGGTGACCGTCGAACCCGCGAAGGAGTTCAGACTGAAGCTCTTCTGGGTGTAACCCGAGGCCTTGTTGAGGTTCGAGTACGTGGCCAGGGTCGTCGAACCGGCGGTCACCGTCAGCTTGTCGTACTGCGTGCTGGTGGTGGTCTCCGCGCTGTCGATGTGCAGCCAGAAGGTGAAGGTCGCCTTGCAGCCGGCCGGGATCGTCACCGACTGGGACAGCGTGTCGGTGTGGGAGGAGCCGTAGCCGTCCAGCCACGCCTTGTACGAACCGCCGTGCGCCGCCTGGCTGCTGGAGTTGGTGATCACGCCGCTGGTCGCGGTCCAGGTGGTGTTGCCCGACTCGAAGCCCGGGTTGCCGAGCAGCTGAGACGTGGCGCAGCTACCGGGGGCGCCGACGGTCCAGGTGAAGGAGGCGGTGCCGGTCTTGCCGGTGCTGTCGGTCACCGTGACCGTGGTGTTGAAGGTGCCCGCTGCGCTCGGGGTGCCGGAGATCAGACCGCTGGAGCTGTTGATCGACAGACCCGTCGGCAGACCGCTCGCGCTGTAGGTCAGCGCACCGCCGTTGGTGCTGCTGGCCTGGATCTGCAGGCTGACGGCGGTGCCGGTCACGCTCGACTGGTTGCCGGGGTTGGTGACCGTGACGCCCTGGACGGGGGCGTGGCTGCCGACGCCGATGGCCGCGAAGGCGTTCTGCACGCCCGCGTACTCCGTGGAGGAGGAGCCGTAGAGCGCGGAGGCGGCGTTCAGCGCGGCGGTGCGGGCACCCGCGTAGTTGGTGCTCGACGTCATGTACGTCGACAGCGCCTTGTACCAGATCTGCAGGGCCGCGGCCCTGCCGATCCCGGCGACGGCCACGCCGTCGGTGGTCGGGCTGTTGTACGTGACGCCGTTGATGACCTTGCTGCCACTGCCCTCGGACAGCAGGTAGAACATGTGGTTCGCGGGGCCCGACGAGTAGTGCACGTCCAGGTTGCCGACACCGGAGTACCAGTAGTCGGCCGAGCCGCCGTCCTTGCTCGGCTTGTCCATGTAGCGCAGCGGGGTGCCGTTGCCGTTGATGTCGATCTTCTCGCCGATGAGGTAGTCGCCGACGTCGGTGCTGTTGTTGGCGTAGAACTCGACGCCGGTGCCGAAGATGTCGGAGGTCGCCTCGTTCAGCCCGCCGGACTCACCCGAGTAGGTGAGGTTCGCGGTGGCGGCGGTGACGCCGTGGCTCATCTCGTGCCCGGCGACGTCCAGCGAGGTCAGCGGGTCCGCGTTGGCGGTGCCGTCGCCGTACGTCATGCAGAAGCAGCCATCGTCCCAGAACGCGTTGACGTACGCGTTGCCGTAGTGCACCCGGGAGTAAGCGGCCACACCGTCGTTCTTGATGCCGCTGCGGCCGAAGGTGTTCTTGTAGAAGTCCCAGGTGACCGCCGCACCGTAGTGCGCGTCGGCGCCGGCCGTCGCGGAGTTCGACGTGGCGCCGTTGCCCCAGGTGTCGCTGGTCTGCGAGAACAGCGTGCCGGTGCCGGAGGTGCCGCGGTTCAGGTTGTACGTCTTGTGGCCGCCGCGCGCGCCGTCGGTCAGCGTGTAGTTGGAGCCCGACTGCGTCGTGGTCAGCGTCACCTGGCCGCTGTACTGCGTGTTGCCGATGCCGGTCTTGATCGCCTGGAAGCGGTAGAGCTCGGCGCCGGTGGTGGCGTCGGTGATGACGTGCAGCTGGCTGGGCGTGCCGTCGTCCTGGAAGCCGCCGATCACGGTCTCCCAGGCAAGCTTAGGGGTGCCGTTTCCGGCCCAGATCACCTTGCGGGCGCTGTCGGTGGTGGGCTTCGCGGCGTCGAGGGCCTTGGCCGCCTTGAGGGCCTTGGTCTCGGCGGCGGACTTGGTGTAGGCCGCGGTGGTGGTGGCGACCTTGACGGCGCGCTTGTTGTTGAAGGTGCTGCTCACCGTGCCCGCGGCCACGGAGGCCGGCGGCGTGTGCACCACGAGGTCGCCGCCGAGGACGGGCAGGCCGTCGTAGGTGCGCTCGTAACGGGTGTGCACAGTGCCGTCGTTGTCCTTGACGACGTCCTTGACGACCAGCTTCTCCTGGGCGCCGAGGCCGAGTGTCTTGGCGGTGGCCGTCGACTGTTCCTTCGCGCTCTTGATCAGCGCGCTGTGCTGAGCGGGACTGAGCTTGGCCTCCAGTCCGCCGGTCCGCAGGGGGCTCGGGTGGGGAGCGGCGGCCGGTGTAGCGGTCGCCGGGACGGACTGGATGCCGACGGCGAGGAAGGCTGCGGCGGAGACCAGGGCGGCTCCGACCGTGGCACGTCTGTGGGGAAGGCGTCTCACTCGTACTCCTCCTGCTGCGGCCGCCGGGTCGCGGCCGGTGACAGACCGGACAGACGGGTGTGCTGTCCGGCCAGAGCTGAGCTGTGCGGGACCGAGTTCCATGGGCGGACCGTGGGGCCGGCTCGCCTTGGCGTCGGGGGGAGAATGACAGCCTTGACCCATCCATGTCACTACCCTCTGTAACACTCAAGGGTTTTCCCTATGACGGGACCCCCGAGCCCTCGGTCGCCATTCCCAAACTCCGCCGCAGGAACCGCACTTGATGCCGCAGCAGGTTCTCGGTGACCGCGGTGCCGAGCGGCTGGTGTCCGGCGCCGGGCAGGAGCAGCACCTCGTGCGGACGGCCCGCCGCCAGCAGGGCGTCCGACAGGCGCAGGGTGTGGAGGGGCAGCACCTTGGTGTCGGCGAGGCCGTGGATCAGGAGCAGGGGGCGGCTCAGCCGTGGCGCTTCGCGGAGCAGGTCGCAGGCGTCGTACCGCTCGGGGAACGCGTCGGGATGCCCGAGGAACCGCTCCCGCCAGTGGGCGTCGTACAGCCGCTGGTCGGTGACGCCCGCTCCGGCCACAGCGGCGTGGAAGACGTCCGGCCGGCGCAGTACGGCCAGGGCCGCGAGCGCGCCACTGAACGACCAGCCGCGGATGCCGACCCGGCCGAGGTCGAGGGCGGGATGCCGGCGGGCGGCCTCGTGCAGCGCGGTCACCTGGTCGTCGAGCACGGGTCCGAACAGGTCGCCGTGGACCTCGCGTTCCCAGTCCGGGCCGCGTCCCGGTGTGCCCCGGCCATCGGCGACCAGCACCGCGAACCCCTGCTCGGCGAACCACTGCGCCACGAGCGACCGCCAGTCGAGGGCGGCGCTGACGCGCTGGCGGGCCGCACCGCCGTACGGGTCGAGCAGCACCGGCAGCGGCTGGTCGCCCGGGCGGTGCCAGGAGGGCAGATACAGCATGGCGGGCAGCCGGTTTGGGCCGAGGACGAGCGGGGTCGCGTGGAGGTCGAGGACGGGTCGCTCGGCGAGCGGGACGAGGGGCACGGCGCCCGGCCGCCCCTCGCGCAGCACGACGGCCCGGCCACCCGGCCCCTCCGCGTCATGGGTGACCCGGACGAGGGTGCCGCCCCGCGACACACCCTCATGCACGCCCGGCCCCGAGCTCAGGCGCCGGACGCCACTCCCCCGGCGCCAGGTCCACAGGTGCGTCTCGGTGGGCTCGTCGGAAGCGGTGAACAGCACGTCGTCCCCGTCGACGCCGAGCACCGCCCGCAACTGCAGTCCGGGGGGCGTGACGGCCGCGCCGTCCACGGTCAGGTGCCGGGTGCCGTGCCGGTCGGCGTGGGCGAGCAGGGCGCCGGAGCCGGTGCGGGCCGGCAGCCCCGGGATCAACTGCACCCAGCGTGCGTCCCATTGCTCGTGCAACGGCGTGGTGTGTCCGTCGGCGGGGTCGATGCCGAGGAGCTGGACGGTGCGCTGGTCCCGGGACTGTACGACCGCCAGGGGGCCGTGGTCGTCCCAGTCGGCGCCGACCAGGTACTCGAACGCGTCGCGGCCCCAGCGCACCGGGGTCAATGTGCCGTCGAGCGCGACGAGTTGGAGGGACACGTCGGGGTTGGGGGTACCGGCGGTGGCATAGCGCACGGTGCGGGGCGGGGTGCCCGGTGCGGCGGGATCGGTGAGGTTCCAGCGCCGGACGCGCGCGACATCGGTGCGGGCGACCAGGAGGGCCGTGCCCTCCGGGGACCACCAGTGACCGCGCGCCCGCCCGTCCGGTGCGGTGGCGGCCGTATGCGCGGCGACCCCGAACTCGACATCGGCAGCGTCCGGTTCGGCGATCGTACGGTCTCCGGTCCCGTCCTTCCCGATCACCCGCAGGGCGCCTCGGCACACGTACGCGATGTGGCTGCCGGTGGGGTCCGGGCGTGGGTCGGACACCGGGGGGCGAGCGGGCAGCCGCCAGGCTTCTCCGCCGTCGAGCCCCACGGTCCACAGGCCACCGCCGAGGGCGAAGACGACGAGGCCGACGGCGCGGTCGGTGGCGTACGCCTCGATCCCTCGCGGCCGGGGCCGCGGGCCGAGCAACCGCACCGGATCGGCCAGCAGCCTTTCCGTCCCGGAGTCGAGGTCCAGCATCCAGAGGCAGGGAGCGGGGTCGTCGCCCGTGCGGCCACGCAGGAACAGAACGGTGGCACCGTCGGGCGTGACGGTGAAGTACCCGGGGACGCCACGGGTGAAGCGCGCGGTGCGGGCGAGTTGGGCGGGGAGGGAGGTCGAGGGCACGTACGGCAGCTTTCCCTCGCCATGCGATTTCACACACTTGTTCGATTAAAGCGTATCGGGGCGGCGTGATCGGGAGAGACGCAGGTCACATCCACCCATGTCACGGCTTGCCTGAGCCGTTCCGTCCAAGAGGTGTAACCACCAGCAACGACACAGGAGTGCACCATGGAAGCTCGGTTGAACCTCGTCGCCAGCCCGGTCGCGGCCAGGTTCGGGAAGCACATCGTCGCGGCGAGCAGGGTGCTCGAGGAATCGACGCTGCCGGCCGCGACGCAGGAGTTGGTGAAGCTCCGCGCCAGCCAGATCAACGGCTGCGGCTTCTGCACCGACATGCACACCAAGGACGCCGCGCACGCCGGGGAGACCCCGACGCGCCTCAACCTGGTCGCGGCCTGGCGCGAGGCGAAGGTCTTCACCGACGCCGAGCGGGCGGCCCTGGAGCTGACGGAGCAGGGCACCCGCATCGCCGACGCGGCCGGCGGCGTCACCGACGAGGCCTGGGCGAACGCCGCCAAGCACTACGACGAGGAGCAGCTCGCCGCCCTGGTGTGCGTCATCGCTCTCATCAACGCGTTCAACCGCGGGAACGTCATCGTCCAGCAGCCTGCGGGCGACTACCAGCCCGGCCAGTTCGCATAACCAGGTGCACCCGGCCGGGACCGCCGGTACCCCGCGGCCCCAGGAGCACCCGCCCCAGGCACCCTCGTCGGCGCCTGGGGCGTTCGCTGTGCGAGGGATACACGCTGTTCGGCCGCCGACCTCGAGACAATCCGCGCTGACCTCTGGAGGGCTTCCAGATGCTGCACATGGCCCTGCGGACCCGGCCCGAGGGGCACGGCTGGATGAGTGGCGTCAAGATCATCGCCCCTTGACCCGGCGCGACGCGGGGTCACCCGTCGGCCCGCCTGCCGCTCCTCCGGTGCCGCACGTCGGACGAACGGTTCGCATTGCTACGGTTCCCCGGTGGCTGACTCCTCACGCGATACCGCAGCAGGCGCCGGTTGGGGCGCCGCCGAGCCGGGTGGCTACCGGCAGTTGATGCCGGACCACGTCGAGAAGCTGTCCTGGCTCAACCCGAAGACGCTGTGGGCCGCCCGCAACGGGGTGGTGGCTTCCTGGTTCGGTGATCCGACGGGACGTACCCGAAGCCGTTGGGTGGCGCGGCGGGCCGAAGCGGGCGCGCCCGTCGACAAGGTGATCCGGCGCGACGACCCGGACCGCTTCTCGTTCATGGTCGTCGGCGACCCCGGCGAGGGCGACGACTCCCAATACGCCATCGTGCCCGGCTTCCTGAAGGCGAGTCAGGGCACGAGCTTCGCGGTCATCGCGAGCGACGTGATCTATCCGGTCGGCAGCACCGACGACTACGGCACCAAGTTCTTCCGCCCCTACCGGGACTACCGGGCGCCGATCTACGCGATACCCGGCAACCACGACTGGTACGAGGACCTCGGCGGGTTCATGCGCGTCTTCTGCGCGGACACCCCGCCCCTCGCCCCCGAGCCGAAACCCCGCCCGCTGAGCCGGAGTTGGTGGCGGACTGTGCTGTGGCACGCGCCCCGTGCGGCGGACGAGCAGCGGCTCGCCGACGCACGGGCGTTGCGGTCGGCGCCGGAGCAACAGGCCGTCCAGCCGGGGCCGTACTGGGCGATCGACGCCGGACCGGTGCGGATCATAGGCATCGACACCGGCCTGCTCGGCACGATCGACGCCGAACAGGGCGCATGGCTGCGGGAGGTGTCCAAAGGTCCCCGGCCTAAGATCCTCGTCAGCGGCTCCCCGCTGTACGTGGACGGCGCGCACCACCCCTGCGCCGTCGAGGGCGGCGGCACGGTCGACGACGTCGTCCGCGATCCAGCCCACCACTACGTGGCGGCGATAGGCGGCGACATCCACAACTACCAGCGCTATCCGGTCGACGTGGACGGCCGCACCATCCAGTACGTGGTCTCGGGCGGCGGCGGAGCCTTCATGCACGCCACCCACACCATCCCCCGCGTGTCGGTGGCCGGTGTCCCGGAGGACGACTTCCGCTGCTATCCGCTGCGCGGCGACTCCCTCGCCTTCTACAGCAGGCTGTACGGCCGCCGGTTGCGCCTGCGTCAGTTCTTCGCCCTCACCGAGGCGGAGGCGACGGCGGTGATCGCGGAGCGGCTCGGCATCAGGACCGGGCGCGCGCCGGGACCGGACGCCCGGGTCACTTGGCGCACCCGGCTGGTCGCGAGCCTGCTGGGCGCCGGTGGCCGTCCGGACCGTACGTCCCGGTTCCGGCTGCCCGTGCGGAAGGTCTACACGCGGCTGTTCTCACCGGGTTCGGCGACGTACAGCCCGCCCTTCTTCAAGTCCTTCCTGCGCCTGGACGTCACCCCGGAGGCGGTCCGTCTGCGCTGCTTCGCAGCGACCGGCAACAGGGCACAGGAGCTCGACCCACCGGTCGAGGACGAGATCACCATCCCGCTGAGCTGATCACACGCCAGCAATGTTCGCCTGCGACAATCAGGACAGAACTGACGTACGACTGTTGGAGGAGCCCGTGCCGTCCACCTCACGCCCGTTGCGCAAACTGGGCTTCCTCACCATCGGGCTGTTCGACGGGGCCGATCCGGGCCCTGGACACGAGTCCACGCTGGAGATCATTGAGCTGGGCGAGCGGCTGGGCTTCGACAGCGCGTGGGTGCGCCACCGGCATCTGCAGTACGGCATCTCGTCCCCCGTCGCCGTCCTCGCGGCCGCCTCGCAGCGCACCAGCCGTATCGAACTCGGCACCGCGGTCATCCCGTTGGGCTGGGAGAACCCGCTGCGCCTCGCCGAGGACCTGGCGACCGTCGACATCCTGTCCGGCGGCCGGCTGAACCCGGGCATCAGCGTGGGCCCGCCGATGCACTACGACCAGGTCAAGGACGCGCTGTACCCGGACACCGGCGACATCGAGGAATTCGGTTACGAGCGGGTGCGGCGGCTGCTCGACCTCGTGCGCGGCAAGCCGGCGACCGACTTCAGCGGCGTCGAGGGCTTCGAGGTGTTCTCCGACGTCGTACAGCCGCATTCCGCCGGTCTGGGCCGCCGGCTGTGGTACGGCGGCGGCAGTGTGCGTTCGGCGGCCTGGGCGGGCGAGCACGGCATGAACTTCCTGACCAGCAGCGTGGTCAAGGCGGAAAAGGAGGCGGAGTCCTGGGACTTCGCCGAGATCCAGCTCGCCACCATCCGGGCCTTCCGCGCCGCCCACCCCGACGGCGAAGCCGCCCGCGTCTCCCAGGGCCTCGTCGTGATCCCCACCGACTCCGCCTCGCCCGAGCAGCGCGCCAAGTACGAGGCGTATGCGGCCAAGCGACTGCCCCGCACCGCGTCCCCGCAGGGTCCGGCGCGGCTGCTGTTCGCGCCGGACATCGTCGGCACCTCAGAGCAGATCGCCGAACAACTGCATGCGCACGCCGCGTACCGCGAGGTCGACGAGGTGGCGTTCGCGCTGCCGTTCACCTTCGCGCACGAGGACTACGTACAGATGCTCACCGACATGGCGACCCGGCTCGGCCCGGCGCTGGGCTGGGCATCGAAGGCCTGACTCACCAACGGCCCGGCTGCGTGCCGGTGACCGGCGTGGACGGTCTGCCGTCCACGCCCACCGGGACGTCACCCGCGAGCATCACCCGGTGCATGATCCGCGGGAAACCGAGCCGGGCGTTGTCGCTGGGAGCAAGGTGGATGGTGGCCCGGTTGTCCCAGAAGGCGACGCTGCCGGGCTCCCAGCGGAAACGGACCGTGTACTCGGGCCGTACGGCCTGTTCGAGGAGCATCTCCAGGAGCGCCGCACTCTCCGGGCGGGAGACGTCGGCGATCTGCTCGACGTAGTAGCCGTTGACGAAGAGCACCCGCTCCCCCGTCTCCGGGTGCACGCGCACCAGCGGGTGCACCGAGGCGACCTGATGTTCCAGCAGATGGCGGAGGTACGCGTCGTCGCCCGGCCGCGACTGGTAGCCCACACCCAGCCGGTGCTCGGCACGCAGCCCGTCCACGAACGCGCGGACGGGCGCGGACAGTCCGGCGTAGGCGGCGGCCAGATTGGACCAGGTGGTGTCGCCGCCGTAGGGCGGGACGGTCTCGGCACGCAGGATCGTCGCGGCAGGCGGGTCGATGCGGGCGCCGTGGTCGCAGTGCCAGCCGCGCAGCAGGGTGTGCCGGCGCCGCCCGAGCCACTCCTCGTGCTCCATGCCGAACCGGCCGCCCAGCTCCAGCCGGTCGGCGGTCGTCTCCACCTCCGGGAAGTCCGGCGGCGAGGCGCTCCCGCGCCGCCCGAGCACGACCGGCTCGCCGAACCGGCGGGCGAACGCCACGTGATCGGCGTGGTCGAGGCGCTGCCCACGGAAGAACACCACCTTCCAGCACAGCACCGCCTCCCGGATCAGGGCGACCACGGCGGCGTCCAGGTCACCGGCCAGGTCGACTCCCGTGATCTCGGCGCCGATGTGCCCGGCAGCCGGTCTCACGTCGATCCCCGTGATCCGCTCCACCCGGTCCGCCGTACCCCTGTCCGTGGTCATGCGCGCTCCGATGGTCGTCCCTGCCGGCCCCCAGCAGATCGTGTCAGCGATTCGGCGCCGTGGCGACGGGGCGTCCCGCCCACCGGGTACGGAGGGCGCTCGGGTTGGTCACCCCTCGCTCCGTCGCCCAGGCTGGGGATACGACACAGTCGAAGGAAGGCTCCAACGTGACCAGCATTCCGGCGCACACGCTCAACGACGGCACGCGGCTCCCGGACGTCGGCCTGGGCACCTGGCCCATGGACGACGCACAGGCCGAACAGGCCGTGCGCGGCGCTCTCGGGCTCGGCTACCGCCTCGTGGACACCGCGACGAACTACCGCAACGAGACCGGCGTCGGCCGGGGCATCGCGGCGAGTGATGTCCCCCGCGAGGAAATCGTGGTGACCACGAAGCTCCCGGGCCGGCACCACGGCTACCAGGAGACCCTCGCCTCCTTCGAGGAGTCCCGGCAGCGGCTGGGCCTGGAGTACGTGGACCTGTATCTGATCCACTGGCCGCTGCCCCGCGTCGACAAGTACGTCGACTCCTGGAAGGCAATGATCAAGCTGCGCGAGGACGGTCTCGTGCGCTCGATCGGCGTCTCCAACTTCACACCGGAGCACATCGAGCGGCTGGAGAAGGAGACCGGCGTGCTGCCGTCCGTCAACCAGATCGAGCTGCACCCGCTGTTCCCGCAGGACGAACTGCGCACCTTCCACGCGGCCAAGGGCATCGTCACGGAGAGCTGGAGCCCGCTCGGCCGCGACGTCGCCCTGCTCGACGATCCGGCGATCGTCAGCACGGCCGAGGCACTCGGGGTGACACCCGCACAGGTGGTGCTGCGCTGGCACGTCCAGCTGGGCGCCGTACCGATCCCGAAGTCGGCCGACCCCGCCCGGCAGAGCGCCAACCTCGATGTCTTCGGCTTCGAGCTGGACCCCGGGCAGCTGGCGGCGATCTCGGACCGGCCGCACCGGCGCCTCGGCGGGGACCCGAAGACGCACGAGGAGTTCTGAGCTACTGCTCCTCGATCCGCCGGCCCGAGGTGTCCCGGTCGTGTCCGGGTGCGCTGAGGCTGCCGAGGATGTCGAGGAGCTCGGCGCTGCGGCTGCCGGGCTCGGCGTGGAACACGACGACCATGAGCCCGTCGGTGCCGTCCATGGAGAACTTGTTGGAGTGCAGGTCGAGGTCGCCGACCTGCGGGTGAGTAAGAAGGCTCAGCCGCCCGCGCCAGGGCCGCACCTCGTGCCGGGCCCACAGGGTGCGGAAGCGTTCGCTGCGCACCGACAGGTCACCGACGAGCTCGCGCAGCCGCGGGTCGTCCGCATCGGGTCCGGCGTAGGCGCGCAGGACGGCCACGCCCTCCTCGGTCAGGTCCTCCCAGTCCCGGCGCAGCATCCGCTCGGCCGGGTCGAGGAAGACGGCCCGCAGCAGGTTGACGCCGGGCGCGTAGTTAGGCGTGAGCGCCCGGGCCAGGGCGTTGACCGCCAGCACGTCGGTGTACCGGTTCTGCACGTAGGCGGGGTTGCGCGGCCAGCCGTCGATGAGCTGCAGCAGGCTCGCCGGCACCTGCTCCGAGCGGCGCGGCGACCGCGTGCGGACCGGCCGGCGCAGGTCGACCGGCCGGTCCTGGGCCAGACTGACCAGGTAGGCGGCGGCGTCCTCGTCCAGCCTCAGGACGCGGGCGATGGCCCCGAGAACCTGGACGGACGGATTGCGGTCGCGGCCCTGCTCCAGGCGCAGGTAGTAGTCCGAGCTGATGCCGGAGAGCATCGCGACCTCCTCGCGGCGCAGCCCCGGCACCCGGCGAAGACCGCCGCCGGGCAGCCCCACGTCCGCCGGCCTGACCAGGGCCCGGCGGGCGCGCAGGAACTCCCCCAGCGCGTTCGTTCCGTCCATGTCCCCACCGTACGGCCGCCCCGTCCGGGGTGGGTGTCCCTGTCACCACCAGGAACACGGGGGCACTGCCGCCGCACGCGCGTCGGGCGCACTGTGGACAAGGACGACGGGCCGTCGCAGCGGCGGCCCGGCGGAACGCACATCACGAGAGGTACGACATGTCTGCAACGCTCGGCGGAACCTTCACCCCGGCCGACGGCCTGACCCTCACCCGCATGGGCTATGGCGCCATGCAGCTGGCCGGGCCGCACGTCTTCGGTCCGCCCAGGGACCGGGCGCGGGCCGTCGCGGTGGTCCGCGCGGCGGTGGAGGCGGGCATCACCCACATCGACACTGCCGACTTCTACGGCCCCACGGTCGTCAACGAGATCATCCGGGAGGCCCTGCACCCGTACCCGGCCGACGTCCGCATCGTGACGAAGGTCGGCGCCCGCCGCGGAGCCGACGGCAGCTGGGTCATGTCCCGGCACCCCGAAGACCTGAAGGCACAGGTCTACGACAACCTGCGCAACCTCGGCGTGGAGGCCCTGGACGTGGTCAATCTGCGTCTGGGCGACGTCGACGCCCCGAACGAGGAGTCGATCGCCGACAAGTTCGGCGGCCTCGCCGAGCTGCGGAAGCAGGGCCTGATCCGGCACCTCGGGCTCAGCACGGTCACCGCCGGACAGCTCGACGAGGCGCAGGCCATCGCACCCGTGGTCACCGTGCAGAACCTGTACAACCTGGCCAACCGGCAGGACGACGCGCTGGTCGAGCGCACGGCGGCTGACAACATCGCCTTCACGCCGTACTTCCCGCTCGGCGGGTTCACCCCGCTCCAGTCCGACACGCTGACCAAGGTCGCCGTCCGTCTGGACGCCGCCCCGCAACAGGTCGCGCTGGCCTGGCTGCTGCAGCGCTCGCCGAACATCCTGGTCATCCCGGGCACCTCCTCCCCGGACCACCTGCGGGAGAACATCGCCGCGGCATCCCTGGTCCTGCCCGCCGACGCGATCGCCGAGCTGGACGGCATCGGGCGGCAGGCCGCGAGCTGACCATGTGGGCGGCCGCCCTGGGTACTCGGGTGCCGGGGCGGCCGGTCGGATTCGCCGAGTCCCTGGAGCGCGGACACGCGACCTTCCGGCTGCACGGCACCAAACTGCGCGGCGACTACGCCCTGACCCGCTTCCGCGGCCGGGACGGCGACGACGCCTGGCTGCTGGTGAGGAAGAGGCCGGCCCGGGCGAGCGGGCACGGCACCCCCGATCCACGCCGGGCCCGCTCGGCGCGCACGGGACGCACCCTCGCCCAGGTCGCGGCGGCCGAAACGCAGTAACGCGCAGCGCATAGCGCGGATTGACCGGTTCCGGCCCCAACTGCCCCTCCGGCAGCCTATGTTCGCAGCGGCGCTCGATCTCCGTCCGTCGCTCCAGGAGGCTGCTCCCCATGCGCAACGCCCTCCGCACCGCCCTAGTCGGCTCGTCGGTCCCCGCCGCACTGAAGCTGAAGAAGCGGATCAAGCGCTTCGCGCTGGACAAAGAACTCGACCACCTGCCCATCGGCGACATCGTCTCTGTCGCGCTGGACGAGTGGCTCACCGCCCGCGGGTTCAGACCCAGGCCACGGCGCAAGGCGGCCGCTCTCCCGCAAAGAGCGCGCGGCTGCCTTGCGCCGACTATTCCAATAGCCCAATAGGCGGCCAGTTAGCCGCCTAGAAGACTGCTGAAAATCTCGGGTTCTGGCCCCGGCTCGGTGGAGTTGGGGCCAGTCTTGTGGGCATGCAGGGGGAATGGGCCGGGGAGATG
>NZ_JBIAQV010000033.1:0-89018 GCF_042889305.1 Streptomyces sp. NPDC002619
GCTGGAACTGCCTCTCGCCAGAGGGCTACGATCATGAAGGCGCCCAGCGTCGCTGAGCCATGTTTGGTAAGTGAAGGGCACCGAGACCTGGCCGCGGGCGCAGGCTCACCCCTCGGCGCGCAGGAGCGGCGCATGGGTCACGTCCGCGGAAGCGGTGTATCGACGGCCACTCGGTGATCTCGTATTTGAGGCTATGCGGTGAGTTCGGTCGGGAGAACGGTCTCGTCGGTTTCTGACTCGATCGGGTGGAGGCGGGCCTTGGCGAGGAGTTCGCGGCCCATGTAGCGGCGGGCCTCGGTCCATTCGTCGCTCTGCTCGGCCAGCACCGCGCCGACCAGCCGGATCACGGCGGTGCGGTCGGGGAAGATGCCGACCACGTCGGTGCGGCGGCGGATCTCCTTGTTCAGCCGTTCCTGGATTGTTCGACCAGATCTGCCGCCAGATCTCGCGTGGGAACGCCGTGAACGCCAGCACGTCGTACCGGGCGGTATCCAAGTGGGCTGCCGTCTTGGGGAACTTGGCCTCCAGGGCGTCCAGGACGTGCCGGATCTGGGCCTGGACGGCGTCGATGTCGGGCTGCTCGAAGACCGTCCTGAGCAGGGTGGCCACCCAAGGCTGGGCCGACTTGGGCAGCTGGCTCGGCAGCGCGCGGGCGTAGTGGGTGCGGCAGCGCTGCCACGAGGCGCCGGGCAGGGTGGCGCCGATCGCGTTGACCAGGCCCATGTGGGCGTCGGAGATGACCACGGATCTTGGTGTTCATGCTCTCCACGCGACCGTTGCTCAAGCCGTGCTCGGCAGCGGCGGTGATGGCGTTCCAGTGCCGGACGATGGCGCGTTGCAGCTTCACGAAGGGATCCAGGCGGCAGCGCCTGGCCCACAGAACCCAGTCCCAGAGGGCTTCGACGATGTTCGCGCCCTGCTTGAGAGCGACCCGCAGACCCTCCTTGAGCAGATAGGCACGGTGCAGAACCGGATGCGCCTTGGCAATGAAGGCGAGTTGGGACTGCTGGCCGACGGTGAGGACCTCGGGATTCTTCCACAATGCCCAGCGGGCCCTCTTCAACGACTTCGAGCCCGGGGTGGAGCGGCCCTTGCCACCCCGTTCGGCGTTCCACACGGTCCGGCGGACCTGGTCCAGGGCCTCGGTGGCCCACTGCACGACGTGGAACGGGTCCATCACCCGCACCGCGTTCGGGCAGCGCTCCGCGACCACGGTGGAGATCCACTCGGCGGCGTCCGCGGTCACATGTGTGATCTTCGCCGAGCGCTCGGTGCCGAGCAGGTCGAAGAAGGAGCGCACGGTGACCGCGTCCCGGCCGGGTGCCGCCGCCCAGACCAGGCGCCCGGTGTCGTGGTCGACCACGACGGTGAGGTACTTGTGGTGGCGCTTGTAGAAGATTTCGTCAATCCCGATCCGACGCAGTCCGGCCAGCAGGTCCACGCGCTCCTCGACATCCGCCCACACCCGGGTGCAGATAGCGCCGACCGTGCGCCAGCCGATCCGCATCAGCTGGGTGATCGCGGTCTTGGAGCAGTGCGTGGCCAGCCAGGCCCGTGCCAGGCGGCCCCTAGCGGACGGCACCTTCACGGAGTCGGCGTACGAGGGATTCGGCTTGACGACCGCCTCTTCCGCACTCTTTGGACCTGCAAAGGGCCGCGTAGGAGGGTAGCGCTGTTGGGAAGTCCCGGGATCTGGTGAACCTGACCCCGGTACGCAGCAATAGAGGGAGTGATGGACGACGACGAGCTGATCGCCCGCCTGGCCGGCGGCGACGAGGGTGCGCTCCGCGAGCTGTTCGGCCGGCATGCGCCGTGGCTGTCGGTCCGGTTGCGCACGGCGCTTCCGGTCCAGGATGTCGAGGACGTGCTGCAGGAGACATTCCTGGCGGTCTGGCGCAGTGCGCGGGACTACCGTCCGCAGGGATCGGCGGGCGGCTGGCTTTGGGTGATAGCCCGTCGGCAGGCCGCTGGATGGCTGCGCCGCCATGGCTCTGACGCGAGCCCGGTCGACACCGCCGCTCTCGACGACACCACTTTCGACGGCGCTCTCGCGGCCGCGGGACGGGCCGCCGCGCGGGACCCGATGGAGGCCGTGATGGCGCGGACCGACCTGGCCGCCGCCCTGGCAGTGCTCGGCCCGGAGGGCAGCCCAGAGCGGGAGGTCTGGCGGCTGCTGTACGTGGAGGATCAGCCGGTCGCGCAGGTGGCGCAGCTGATGGGTGTGCCCCAGGGCACCGTCAAGAGCCGGGCCCACCGGGTGCGGCGGTTGATGAGGACGGCGCTGGTCGGGCGTGCGGCGCAGGAGGAGGGACTGTGATGGAAGTGCCGCGTGACGCGGACGGCGTGGCCCCGGACGGCGCGGGTCTGGACGGCGTTGACCTGGACCGTGTGTGGCTGGGCGTAGCCGCCCGGGTGTGGCGTCGCGAACCGGGGTGGATCGAGCGCCTGGCCGCGCGTCTGTTGTGCTCGCCCGGCCTGGCCCGGGCGCTGCTGACCACGCCGTCGCTGCTGCTGCCGTGGCTGATCGCCACGGTCGTGGTGTTCGCCGTCGGGGCCGTGGCAACCGCCGGAACCGGACAGCCGGTGGTGGCGTTGGCCGCCCCGGGGCTGGCCGGGGCCGCAGTCGCCTACTCCTACGGACCCGGACTGGACCCGGCCTGGGAGCTGTCGCGCACCATGGCGGTCGGCGACCGGATGGTGCTGCTGGCCCGGGTTCTCGCGGTCTTCGCGGTCAACGCCCTGCTGGCCCTGGCCGCCTCGGCGGTGTCGCCCACCGCTGCGGGCATCGCCTTCGGCTGGCTGGTGCCGATGGCTGCCGTGTCGGCGCTCGCTCTGGCCGTCGCCACCGTGGCCGAGTCGGCGAACAGCGGAGTCGGTGCCGCCCTCGCCGTATGGACCATCACCGTGGTCGGGGGCCAGTCCGCCACCGGGCAGTTCGCCGCTGCCGTCACCCGATCCGCCCTCGTCCTTCCCTATCTGGCGGTCGCCGCCTGCTGCGTCGCCGTCGTGCTGCACACCACCAGGACCACGAAGGGAACCCGGTGAACATCGAGATCACTGACCTGACCAGGCGGTTCGGCCGCACTCGGGCGGTGGACGGCGTGGACCTGAGCACTGGGACCGGCGTGTTCGGCCTGCTCGGCCCCAACGGCGCCGGCAAGACCTCGCTGCTGCGGATGCTGGCCACGGTCATCCAGCCGAGCTCCGGCAGCATGCGCCTGCTGGAGCGGGATCCGTCCGAGCACGGACCGCGCCGGGAGATCCGGCACAGGCTCGGCTATCTGCCGCAGAACCTGGGCTACTACCCCGGGTTCACCGTGGTGGAGTTCGTCGAATACTTCGCACTGCTCAAGGAAATGCCGCCGCGCCAGGTGCCCGGGGCGGTGGCCGCCGCCGTGGAGCGGGTCGGCCTGGGCGAGAAGGCCAAGGCGAAGCTGCGCACCCTGTCCGGCGGGATGCTGCGCCGGGTCGGGATCGCACAGGCGATCGTCAATGAGCCCGAACTTCTCCTCTTCGACGAGCCGACGGCCGGGCTCGATCCCGAGCAGCGCGTCGAGTTCCGGTCCCTTGTCCGGGAGTTGGGGCAGCGCTCCACTGTCGTGGTCAGCACGCACCTGGTCGAGGACATCGGCGCTGCCTGCGCCGAGGTCGCGCTGATGCACCAGGGCAGGATCGCCTTCCAGGGCACCCCCGACGAGCTCACCGCCCGCGGTGTGGGCCACGGCACCGGCGACGCACCGCCGCTGGAGCGCGGTTACAGCGCGGTCCTCGCGGCGGCGCGGGCATGAGCGCCGTCACGCTGCCGGGGCCGAGCCCCAGGATCCCGAGGATCCCGAGGGTGATCAGGCTCTCGGCGGGCCGGTTGCTGCGGCTGGAACTGCGCCGCAGCACAATGATGTGGATGGTGCCGCTGGCCCTGGTGGCCTTCTGGCTCGACACCTACCGCAGCAGCATGGCCCTTCCAGCGCTCTGGAGTTCACGCACCCTGATCCTGCGTCAGGGAATGGCCGTGGACGACTTCGCCCCGTTCGTGGTGGGCGCGGCCGCCTGGATTGGGGGACGCGACCACAGGCGCGGCATCGGGGAGCAGGTGGACGTCACCCCGCTGCCGCGATGGGCGGGCCGGTTGACCACCTGGGCCGCCACCGCCGGCTGGGCGCTGGGGACCTATCTGGCCTGCGCGGGCTTCCTGTACGGGATGATCGCCTGGCAGGGGGCCGCAGGCAGCCCGCTGTGGTGGCCGGTCGTGGTCGGCGCCGTGGCGCTGGCGGCGTTCAGTGCCCTGGGCTTCGCCGTCGGGGTCCTCGTCCCCAGCCGATTCACCGCACCGCTGGCCGCGATCGTGACCGCCCTCGTCCTTCGGCAGAGCCTGCGGAGCGGCGGACGGTACAACCTGCTCTCTCCCATGACCTCCCCCGCGTACTCGCTGGCCCCGCCCAAGAGCGACGCGGGGGTCTTCTATCCGTACCTGCCCGACCTCTCCCTCACACAGCTGCTGTTCCTCGGCGGCCTGGCCGTCGCGGCACTCGGCGTGTTGGGGATGCAGGCCGTCTGCGGCGGACCCGGGCTGCGTCGCCTGGCGGCGGCCGTCGTCGCCGTCGGCCTGGCCTCGTCCGGGACCGGAATCGCCCTGATCGGGACCGCCCGGGTGGAGGCGAACGGCGTGGTCGTACCCGCCCTGCACGACGCGGCCGACGACCGGCCCATCGCCTACACGCCGGTGTGCGGCGGTTCCGCGATCCAGGTCTGCCTGAATCCCGTCTACAAGGCATATCTGCCGACCCTGACCACGGCCCTGGATCCGCTGCTGCGCGAGCTGGCCGGATTGCCGGGCGCGCCCGTGCGTGTCGACCAGGTCGCCTTGTCCGGCCAGCGCGCGGCGCTCGCCGGGGCGACCGTCAGCGGCGAGCCGCCGGTGGTCCATCTGGCCCTCAACATCGGCTATGAAGGCGCGATGTGGATCGGATCCAGCCCGTCCGGGCAAGCGTCCCGCGGACGCTGCTGCACCTCTCAGCAGATGTGGTCCAGCGTCTCCCGGGTCACCGCGGAGGTGCTGCCCCCGGTCGCCGGGGCGGTCGTCGACAGTCTCATCGGCCACGCGGACCAGGCACAGCAGGCGGTCTTGGAGGGGCTGCTGCGGGCGGTCGGGGTACCGCTGGACAGCATGGCGGTCTTCGCCCGGATCGACGGGACGCTGATTGCCCTACCGCAGCCCGGAACCCCGGCCTACGCCGCAGGCGGCCGCTTCGCCGCACTTCCCGCGGCCGACCGGCATGCCTGGTTGACCACTCACCTCGCCGAACTGCGGGTTGGCCACATCACTCTGGAGCAGTTGCCGTGACCAGTACGATCCCCACGCTGGACCTGGCCGGCCCACGGCAGGCCGGACCCCGGCTGCTCCGACTCCATCTGATGAGCCGTCAAGCTCCAGGTGCGCTAGTGGTACTGGCCGGCTGCGCGGCGCTGCTGCGGATCGCCCTGCAATTGCACTGGATTCAGGGCGACGGCGCCGCCGCCCAGCAGATGCTGCTGTTGATCGAATGCGGGGCCGCCTCCGTCGTGGCCGTCGCCGCCCGGAATCCGTTCGGCGAGAGCGAGCGGACCACCGGCCACCTGGTGCCGCTGCTGCGCCTCGGCGCTGCCCTGCTGCTGAGTGGAGCCGCAGTCGGCGCCCTGGTGCTCGGCGCCGTGGACGCGCGGTTGCCGGGCGGCGGGCCCGAGACGCTGCGCGATGTCGCCGGGCTGGTGGGTGTCGGGCTGCTCACGGCCGCGGTGCTCGGCGGCGCGCTCGCCTGGGCCGGCCCGCTGGCCTACACCGTGGTGGCCGAGTTCGCGCTCCTGGAGGACTGGCGGACCCCGTGGATGTGGCCGGCCCGGCCTGCGCACGACCCGGGTGCGTGGTTGTGCGCCGGCCTCACCTTCGCCGCCGGGACAGCGGTCATAGCCGCCCGCGGCCCCAGGGACACCGGCGGCGACTCGTAGGGCATGGTCACGAGCTCCCGGATTTCCGGGCCGTTTCACCCGGTGGTGTCTTGGGTTGCGGCGAGGGCTGTGTCATGACGGCCCAGTCATCCAGGTTTCGGCTTCGACTGGTTCAGCCGATGAGGAGAGCGGCACTCCCGATTCTTCCACCCGCGGTCGGACGGTTTGCGGCTTCCAGATCGTCGCGCCGGTCTGGTGCCTCTTCGGTCTTCCCCTGGTCCAGGGCGAGTTCATCGCGGTGGCGCGGGAAAATCTGTTGCCCGTTGATTGCTGACCCGGGATGACGCGCGTGTCCGAGTGTGGGGGAGGATGTATGGCCGTATTCGTATGTGCGGGATGCGGCGCCGTGCTGACTACCTACGGATGATCGGTTGGGGGGCGCTCGCGGGGGAACGGCAGGGCACGCCGCCGGTCGAGCCGCCCGAGGTGTGGAGCCCGCGGTGGGAGGCGGCGGTCGGTGCGGCGCTGGCCCACCTGCTGGCGGCGTCTGCGGATACCCCCTTGGCTGTTCGCTGACCGCCCTGTCGCGGCTGTCGCCTCGGTGGCCTGGCTGGTGCAGCAGCCGTCGCCGGTGACGTCAGGGGCGGCGCTCTTGCCGAGGGTGTCGGCGTCGGCCTTCACGAGGTAGACCTCCCAGGGCTCCTGGCCGGGTCCGTGCACCCAGACCTTGTCCTGGAGGGCGTAGCAGCAGGAGGTGTCGTTCTCCTCGAAGGTGGCCAGTCCGGCGCTCTTCAACCGGTCGGTGGCTGCGTTGACCTGCTCGGTGGACTCGACCTCCACGCCGAGGTGGTCAAGGCGGGTCTTCTGCCCGGGCCCGGCCTGGAGCCGACCTGCGGGCCCCGGTCGGCCGTGCAGCCGGGCCCGGGCGGCGGCCGACGCCGTCGGCCGGCCCCCGGTCAGTCCGTGCGCTGCTGCGGTTCGGACTGCCCGGTGCCGCTCTCGGTGAGAGCCGTGCGCGCGGCCTGCAGCAGTTCTTCGGAGAGCGGGTTGCCCCGGGTGGCGCGGGCGAGGACGAGGGCACCGACCATGGTGCAGAGCTGGGCCATGCCGTCGTCGTCGCCGGTGGCCAGCCGAGCGGCGCGGTTCCGTACCCCGTTGATGTAGACGTGGCGGGCGCGGGCCGCCTGGTCGGGCTCGCGCCCCAGGTCAGCGGCGAATCCGGAGACGGGGCAGCCGTCCCCGGCGTGATCGCGGTGCCAGACCGAGAGGTAGTCCTCGATCAGCGTCCGGCGGGCGGCCTCGTGCTCCTCGAGCGCCACCACCGAGTGTGCCGCCTGCTCGGCGAAGGCGTGGGCGATGGCCTCGTCGACCAGGTCCTCCTTCGAGGCGAACTGCTTGTAGAACCCGCCGTGGGTGAGCCCGACGGCCTTCATCAGGTCGGCGACGCTGACCGCGGTGCCTTTCTCGCGGAACATCCGGGAGGCGGTGGCTACGACGCGCTGCCGGTTCTCCTGTGCTTGCGCCTGGGACACGCGGCCCACGGAATCACTCTCCTCGGATGGATGTCACTTGCCATCTATCCTAGCCTCCATTTAGATTCTTAGCGACATCTATTTGAGGCCGATGAGATCACCCCGGCAGGTCAAGCAGGACCTTGCGCTGCCTCCCACCGTCTGAGGCCGACGGCCTCCGCCCCGCAATCGCAGAACCGCCGACAGCACTGGAGACCCCCTGTGGCATCACCACCCACCCCCACCGACTCCTCGACGCCCGCGGGGCCCACGCCACCCGTGCCGCCTGCCCAGCGACGAAGCGTTTCCGAGGCGGTCCACCGCCGGCGCTGGGCCATCCTGACCGTGCTCTGTTCCAGCCTCCTGGTGGTGGTGCTGGACAACTCGATCCTCAACGTGGCGACGAAGACCATCGCCCAGCCCGCTCCGACCGGACTCGGCTCCACCCAGAGCCAGTTGGAGTGGGCGATCAACTCCTACACGCTGGTCTTCGCCGGACTGCTCTTCACCGCGGGTCTGCTCGGTGACCGGCTCGGCCGCAAGAAGGTGCTGCTCTTCGGCATGCTGGTGTTCGGCGCGGGATCGGCGCTGTCCGCGTCGTCGGCCTCCCCCGGGCAGCTCATCGCCTTCCGCGCTGTGATGGGCTTCGGCGGCGCCTTCATCCTGCCCGCAACCCTCGCGATCATCATGAACGTCTTCGAGCGCGAGGAGCAGCCCAAGGCCATCGGCATCTGGACCAGTGTGGTCGGTTTCGCCATCGCCCTCGGCCCCATCACCGGCGGCATCCTGCTGCAGCACTTCTGGTGGGGCTCGGTCTTCCTGGTCAACGTGCCCATCGTGGTCGCCGCGGCGGTCGCGATGGTGGCGATCGTCCCCGACTCGAAGAACCCCAAGCCCGGCAAGCTCGACCCGGTCGGCGTCGTGCTCTCGATCCTGGGCCTGGTCTCGCTGATCTACGGCATCATCAAGGGCGGCCAGGAGGGCGACTTCACTGTGCCCCAGTCCTGGGGCCCGATCGTGGCCGGCCTGGCGGTCCTCGCGGTCTTCATCGTCTACCAGCGCAGCAGCGACCATCCGGCCCTCGACGTCACCTGGTTCCGCAACCGGCGGTTCTCCGCGTCCGTCGCCGCCATCGGCCTGGTCTTCTTCGCCCTCACGGGCGTCACGTTTTTCAGCGTCTTCTACAACCAGAGCGTGCGCGGCTACAGCGTCCTGCAGTCCGGTCTGCTCGTGCTGCCGCTGGCCGCCTCCCAGATGTTCTTCGCCCCGCGGGCCCGGCTGGTCGTCGACCGCTTCGGTGCCCGAGCCGTGTGCGCCAGCGGCCTCGTCCTGACCGCCGTGGCCTTCGCCGGCTTCCTGCTGCTCGGCCAGGACACCCCCATCTGGGTGCTGGAGGTGCTGTTCTTCCTGATGGGCACGGGGATGGCGCATGTGATGCCGCCCGCCACCGTCATGATCATGTCGTCGCTGCCCCGGGAGAAGGCCGGCTCCGGATCCGCGATCAACAACACCTTCCGGCAGGTCGGCGGGGCCTTGGGGGTCGCCGTGCTGGGGGCGTTGCTGTCCACCAGCTACCGCAGCGGCATCGACGGCCACCTGGGCGTACTTCCCGCCTCCGACCGGCACGCCGCAGGTGAATCCGTCGAGGCGACCCTGTCCGTCGCCGAGAAGCTGGGACCGGCCGGCAAGGTGCTGGTGCAGCCCGCTCACGACGCCTTCATCCATGCCATGCACATCACCGCAATAGGGTCGGCGGCCGTCGCCCTGGTCGGCGCGGTCGTCGTACTGCTCTTCCTGCCGCGCAAGGACGCCGCCATGGCCGCCGGCGGTGATAAGTCCCAGCGCCAGACCGCGGGAGCCCAACGGTGATCACGAACCATCCCCGCGAGACACCGGAGGCGACCGCCTGCCGGGCACGTCCCCGCAGTGCCGCCGCCGACACCGCCATCATCGAGACCGTGCTGCGGCTGCTCGAGGAGGGCGCCACGACAGGCGGGCTCACCATGGAGGGCATCGCCCGCAGCGCCGGCGTCGACAAGGCCACAATCTACCGGCGGTGGCCCGGCAAAGACGCCCTGCTCATGGACGTCTTGAGGACCCTGGACGAGCCTACGCCGGAGCTGCCGGGCCGCAGCGTACGGGACGACCTGGCCCTGCTCGTCGAGTTCGTCCGGCGGTGCGGGCCGGCCAAGCGGGACTCCGCCGTGCTGCGCAACGTCATGCTGCAGTTCCTACGCGCCCGAGCTGTGGCAGCTCTACCGCGACACCGTCATCCTGGTCCGCCGGACCCAGGTCCTCGAGGTGCTGCAGCGCGGCATCGACACCGGGGAGATCCGCGGCGACGTCGATCTGGAGCTGCTCGGCGATCTGATCGTGGGGCCGATGCCCTCGCGCGCGATGCTGCGGCCGGGCTCCTCGCTGGAGGAGGGGCTGTCCGAGCAGATGGTCGACAAGGTGCTCGAAGGGGTGCGCCCACACGGGTGAGGCATATGCCGACTTCGGTGCCAGTGACCTCCTCCGCCCGGCAATCGCAGAACAACCGACAGCACTGGAGACCCCTGTGAAATCGCCACCCGGATCAGCGGTGACATCGCCGGGGCCAACGCCTTGCTGACAGCACCGCTGACGCTCTGATCACACCTCAACTCAGATATTCCATTGCTCCGAAGGAGATCGACTGATGATTGCCAACAACCTTGTTCTTATCCCCGGTGCCGGCGGCGTGGGCCGTACGGTCTTCGAGCACTTGCGTGCTCAGGATGTGCCGGTGCGTTTCATGGTCCGTCGCGAGGACGAGCGTGCGGTTGAGCTGCGGGCGCTCGGCGCGGAGGTCGTCATCGGCGACCTGACCCGGCCCGAGACGGTAGCGGCCGCGCTGCAAGGCGTGGCACGGATGTACTTCGCGATGCGCGTGTCGCCGGACCACCTGCTGGCGGCGACCGTGGTGGCCTCCGTTGCGAGGGAGTACGGGAAGCTGGAGGCCCTGGTCGACCTGTCGCAGATGACGGTGTCGCAGATGACCGCCACCAGCACCGAGGAGTCGCACCAGCAGCGGCTGCACTGGCTGGCGGAGCAGGTCTTCAACTGGTCGGGTCTGCCCGTGGTGCACATCCGGCCGACGGCGTTCCTGGACACTCCGCTCTTCACCACGATGGCGGCGCGGTCGATTCAGGAGAACGGCACGATCGCGCTGCCGTTCGGCACCGGACGCACCTCGCCGGTCGCCGTGGACGACGTCGCCCGGGTCCTTGCCACCGTGCTCCGCGACCCGGCTCCGCACATCGGGCAGGTCTACGAGCTGACCGGGCCGCGCTCGGTCAACATGACGGAGCTGGCCGCGGAATTCTCGCGGGCGCTGGGACGACCGGTGTCCTACGTGGACGTGCCGCCGGAGAGGTGGGAGGCACAGCTCCCGAAGCTGGGGATGCCGCCGCACCTCGAACAGCACGTCGCCACCATGGCCCAGCTGCACCGGGACAACCGTTACGACCGCACGACCGACGGCGTCAAGCGCGTGACGGGCATCCCCGCCCAGTCGATCGAGGCGTTCGTGGCCGCCCGCAGGGACTTCTACCTGGGCTGAGCCGCGTCCGATAGCCGGCGGAGAGCGCGATGTGCAGCGCTCGTTGACTTGCCTCGCCCATGGGGACTCCGCCGACCTCGCTCGGATTCGCTGTCTGAGTGGCGCCAGACAGAACCGGTGGAAAGGCTCCGGAGCTGGTGGAAAGGTGCCGGACCCGGCGACGGCGTATCGTCATCGTTTACGAGTTCCCTCGCACAACGAGGTCGGTGAGATGGGCACCCTGCATGGGGCATCTTCCGTCCGTACCTCGGACTTCTTTGGCGGCCCGGCTGCGTTCGTGGTGGACGCCCGAGGACTGGTGTCCGCGTGGAGTCCGACGGCCGAGCGTCTGTTGGGCTATGAGACGGCTGAGGTCGTAGGCCGGCCGGTCGCTGAGCTTTGGCCAGTATTCCCGTGGGACGCTCCCCAGCAGCTGTCGTCAGCCTTTGCGGCCGGCACCCCCGGGCCTACTGCCGTCCTCACACATCGGCAGGGTCATCCTGTGCCCGTCACACTCGCGGCCTATCCCGTGACATCGGTCGTACCTGGCAGCGAGGGGACGGTGATCCTGGTGACTGCCGTTTCGCGGGCGACGGCGGTCGAAGACTGGCTTCACCACCGCGAGCACATCGCAGCGGGTGCCCTGAGAAGCCGCATGGAGCCCGCCGATGCACCTGACCACAGCGCGGCTTGGATCACTCGCTCGTACGTACCCGCGCGTGGCGGCACGGGTGTGAACGGCTCCTGGGCTGACGTGATCCCGCTATCCAGTGCGCGTGTCGCTCTTGTGGTCTCCGATGTCCCAGCCTCCGGCATGCAGGCCACTGTGTGCATCGGACTGATCGGCGCCGCAGTCCGCGCCCTGGCGGAGCTGGATCTCGCACCTGAGGAAGTGCTTGCTCGGCTGGACGACATCGTGTCGCGCTTTACCGCAGGCCAGGGCAACAAGTGGTCTCTGTCGTTGGTGGAACGATTGGTCGGCGCGACGTACCTCTACGCGGTGTATGACCCCATCGCGCGCCGGTGCGTCATGGCGAGCGCTGGACACCCCCCGCCCGCGGTCGCCGATCCGGACGGATCTGTCCACGTCCCCGAGCTCCCCAGCAACAGACCTCTGGGCATGGGCGAGCCTGTCTTCGAGTCGCTTGACCTTGAGCTCGCCGAAGGCAGCACCCTTCTCTTCTACACCGGCGGTCTGGTGCGGGCATGCGGCACGGACGATGCCATAGCTGGGCTGCTCAGCAGAGCCATGCGTCAAAGCGGCCCGTCGATCAAGGACGCCTGGCGGGTCACCGTCGACACCATGACGCCTCTCCTGGCGGCTGAGGACGATCTGGCGCTCCTGGTCGTTCGGACACGCGCGCTCAGCGGCGACCGAGTGGTTACCTGGGAGCTGCCAGGGGACCCAGCCTCCGTCGCCGGCATTCGCTCCCTCGTTCTACAACAGCTCGATCAGTGGGACCTGGGGAGCCTTGGCTTCACCACGGAGCTGATTGCAAGCGAACTCGTCACCAACGCCATCCGGTACGGCCGTGAGCCGATGCAGCTGCGGCTGATCTACGACCGGATCCTGATCTGCGAGGTGTCCGACGGCAGCAGCACCTCTCCGCACATCCGCCGGGCGAGTGCCACCGACGAAGGAGGACGCGGCTTGTTCCTCGTGGCCGACTGCGCGCAGCGCTGGGGTGTGCGCTACACCAACCAAGGCAAGACCATCTGGGCCGAACAAGCACTCAACACCGAAGCTACTCCTGAACGGCCGTAGCACTATCTCCGTCGAGCAGCGCCGGGTTGCTAGCTCCGGTCAGCCGAGCGGCCCACCCCAGGCCGAGCAGGCCATTGGCCCCTCAACACCGTGCCCGCCTCTGTTCGGATGATGATGTCGACACCGGAGAGGGGCCAGGTCGTCACGTTACAATCCCAATTGACCCGCTATGCCCTGCTATACGAATCCGTGAACACGCCCCGGACGGGGCCTCAGCGGTCGGCGGAGTCTGATTCGAAAATCCCCCAACGCCGCAGTTCAGGCCGGTTCCGTTGATTGGAGGGACACTTGATAACCGAGCATGTTGAGCTGGCTGACCAGGCGCCGTGTCTGGCGTGCCCGGCCGGTTCGCTGGAGGAAGTAGTCCGCTCCGAGGTCGGCGTACTCGGCGTTGTCACGCAGTTAGACACTCACCCTGCGCCTCAGCCTCACTTCTTGCGGCGCTTGCTCGCCCTCCTCTTCAGTTCGGCCTGGCCGCGTTTCGTCCACTCACCTTGATGGAGGTAGCAGCGTGCCGTGCCCTTCATCGTCTTGGAAACACGGGCTATGTGGCCGCTCGATGCGTAGCGACCCGCCCGCTCTCAGCTTGGGAAGTTGGGGGCGTTTAGGGGAGGTTGCCGGACTGACCTGCGGCGAAGGGGCGTCGGGGCTTGGACGTCCATCGCCCTGATCCCCGGTGTTCCCCGCGGTTCCCCGTACGACCTGGCACGGGACTGGCACGGCCTCTTCGTCGAGGGGCACGGCAAGTTCTCTCAGATCGTTCGCGACCATGGCCCGAGCGAGGGGTCCGGCGGCTGCCACGACTTCTGGCCAGACGGATGCCTGGCGCTCGAGCACGACCCAGGGTCGGCCTGGGCGTTGCCGGACTGTCGCCGTCTTCCTGTCTGCCTCAGCGGCTCATAGGTCATGCGGGACGCACTGTCGCTGCGACTGACGACGATGCGTGTCGGCCGGAATGGCAGACCGTGCAGCGTCGGCACCGTCACCTCGAGCATGTGGCCCTTGCCTTGAGCCGGGATGCCACGCCGGGCGTGGGCCGGTGCGCGGAAAACGGGGACACACATCCTCAGCGGCCGTTCCTTCGCGCTCCGTTGCTCGACATCTCGAAGTCTGGGAACGGCCGTGTCACGTGCCCCCGGAAACGGGAGATCTCAGCAGGTCGGGTGACGTGCGAGGTTAAAATCAAACGGAGGCGGTGGGGAGGGGCTGTTCGGTCCAGATGGACTTGCCGGTGCGGGTGTGGCGGGTGCCCCAGCGCTGGGAGAGTGCGGAGATGAGCTGCAGACCGCGGCCGCCCTCGTCGGTAGCGGAGGTGTGGCGGATGTGCGGCGTGGTCAGGCTGGCGTCGGAGACCTCGCAGATCAGTACGCGGCTGCGGAGCATGCGCAGCCGGATGGGGCCGCCGGCGTGCCGGATGACGTTCCCGACCAGCTCGCTGACCAGGAGTTCGGTAGTCATGATCAGGTCCTCATCGGCCAGGTCCCAGTCGGCGAGCTGGGCGCGGACCAGGTCGCGGGCCTGGCCCGCCGCCACCGGGTCCTCCGGCAACGGCCACTCGGCGACGTTCTCCGCGTCCAACGGGTGGGTGCGGGCCAGCAGCAGGGCGGCATCGTCGATCAGCGCGCCGTGGGCGGGGAGGAGAGCGGAGGTGAGGGTGTCGCAGAGGGCGTCCAGGTCGGACGCGTCCGCCGGTGAGGTCGGCATGGCGTTCACGGACTGAAAGAGGAGCTCGGCGAGGCGGCTCATGCCGGTGGTGACATCCCTGTCCTTGCTCTCGACCAGGCCGTCGCTGTAAAGGGCGAGCAGGCTGTCGGCGGGCAGTAGGGTCTCAAGGGTTTCGAAGGGTGGAGTGGCCACCCCCAGCGGCGGGTCCGGGGTCATGGACAGGAAGGTGACGGTGCCGTCGGGGTGGGCCACCGCCGGGGGCGGCTGACCGGCGCTGGCGTACGACAGACGCCGGGTCACCGGGTCGTAGATGCTGTACAGGCAGGTTGCGAAGGCATCGGTGCCCGGCTCGCCGACGATGTCGTTGAGGTGGCCGAGGATTTCGTCGGGCGGCAGCTCCAGCTCCGAGAGGGTGCGGACGGCCGTGCGGAGCCCGCCCATGGTGGCGGCCTCGGCCATGCCGTGACCCATGACGTCGCCGATCACGAGCGCCACCCGGGCTGCGGAGAGCGGGATCACGTCGTACCAGTCGCCGCCGACGTCGGCTCCCTGCTTGGCCGGCTGGTAGCGCGCCGCCGCCGTCACCTCGGGCAGCTTGGGCAGTGCCTGCGGGAGCAGGCTGCGCTGGAGGGTACGGGCCCGGATCGTCGCCTCGTCGTAGAGCCCGGCCCGCTCCAGGGCCTGCGCGATCAGTCCGCTGAGCGCGGTCAGCAGCGTTCGTTCGTCATCGTCCAGCACCCGCGGTCGGCCGAAGCAGATCACCGCCGCGCCGATCCCGCGCCCCGATACCGCCAGCGGCAGAACGGCCCACGCCTGGTTGCCGCCCTCCCAGATCAGGATCTCGGTCCTCGGGTAACGCTTCAGGAACTCCTCCGGGGAGGAGATGTAGAGGGGGGTGCGGGTGCGCAGGGCGTCCTCCACTGGGTTCGTGGTGTCCCTCACTGTCCACTGCCCGTCCAGCAGCCGGGTGAAGCGCTCCGAATTTCCCCGGGAACCGACCACAGTCAGCCGCTCGCCGACCACGCCGAGCATGATGAGTCCGGTGGCTCCGAGGGGTGTCATCACGCCCTCGGCCACCGCCGCCATCACATCCTGGGCCGTGACAGCTTCGGCCAGCTCCCGCGTGATCCGCTGCACCAGGGCCGCACGCTCCGCGGCCGCACGCTCCGCGGCGACCCGCTCGACCTCCCGCAGATGCCGCTCGGTGGTGTCGGTGATGTAGAGCGTGAGGCCTTCCGGCACCGGCACCAGCCGCAGGTGGTACCAGGACGTCCCGTCCGGCCACGGTACGTCGAATCCGGCCGGCTGGCCCTCGGCCGCCGTGGCCCGGCACCGTTTCTCCAGCCCCGGCACGGCACGTACCGCGGGAACGTTCCAGAGCAGGGCTCCGGCCACATCTCCCGCGGCGCCGAAGAGCCGCTCGGCGGCCTGATTGAGAAATCCGATGCGCCACTCCGTGTCCAGGGAGACGAAGCCGTCGCTCATGTGTCGCAGGGCCCGCCCCACCGACTCGGCGGTGGCGTGCGTTTCGCTGCTGTCCCGGAGGGTGCCGATCACCTTCATCGGTGTCCCCGCTTCGTCCGTGATCGTCCGGGCACCGGCCTCGATCCAGAGGTATGTGCCGTCCTGGCGCCGGATCCGGTACTCGTTCTGGAAGCCGCCGCGCAGCTGGATGCCCGTGTCGAAGCCGGCTACCGCCCCCGGCAGGTCGTCCGGGTGGATCAGCGCTGCCCACGCCTCGATGCCGCCGCTCATCACCTCCGGATCGATGCCGGCCAGCACCTCCTCGACGGGCCGGTCAGAGGTCAGCCCGCCGGTGCGCAGGTCCCAGGTGTACGTGATGGAGGGCACCCCCTCCACGTCCCACCGGGTGGCCTCCCGCGGTCCTGGCCCGTTCTCCAGGGCGCGCAGCAGGGTGATAGACGGATTGAGGATCCCGGACGACCTGAGCCTCCCGGACATCCAGGCCGCCACCTCGTTCAGAAACGCGCGCTCCGCCGCGCTGGGCTCGGCGCCCGGGGCGAAGAGGACGGAGAGCGCGCCGCGTCGTCGGCCACCGCCTGGAATGGGGACGGCCAGGTGACCGATGCCGGCGGGGAGTCGGGAAGGCCACAGGGCGGCGGGGTCCCGGCCGGGCACCGGGTCAGGCGGGGCCAGGTCGGGCTGCCAGGTGATGGTGTCCTTGCGGGCGGCCCTGCTGGGCGGCGCCGTGCCCCGGACCGGGATGATCAGCCAGGGCCGGGTCATCGACTCCGGCAGGCCACTGTCGGCGACCAGGTAGAGGATGCCGCTCATGCCGCCGCCCGGGAGATGCACCATGCCGCCCAGGCCGCGCACCTCGGCTACCGCCTGCTGAAGCGCGGTCAGCAGCACCTCGACATCGCGCCGGTCCTCGTCCACGGCGTCGAGCAGCCGCATCCGGATGCGGTGTCGCTCCAAGGGCGCCACGGCCTGTATGGTCCGCAGCCCCTGCGGCTGGTGCAGCGGATGGGGGGCGCGGGGCATGGACGCCCCGCTGTTGTCCGCATCGCCGCCTCTGGCATTCACCACGGCCGACTGTCGCCTCCGCTCACCGCTCGGGTACCCGCTGGGCCGCATGTGATCGGGACCTGCAGCGATCTACATCCATCGAATCCATCTTAATCCGAATAATTTAGGCGATTTCATCTGTTCAGGGGAACCTTTCGCGTCCGATCAACTGCCTTAGCTCACCCTCCGTCACCCCTGAAACCTTCCAGCGTGCTCCGGTCGTCAATCACTCTGAATACCGAAACAACTGGCGGAAGCGTCCGGCCATGAGGTCAGCGCCCTTGTGCTGAGCGGTGATCTCGGCGCCGACCAATCCCATGCCAGGAAGCCGGGCAGCCTTCCGGGCCGAGAGGGAGCAGAATCACCGCTGGTTCCACGGTCGTCTCTGCGCCCTTCCCCATGGCCGCAATTACGGGAGCGCGCGATGAAGGCGAGGGAGATCGCCGCAGCAATCGGGGAGGACGAATACACCGCCCGGCGCCTCGACTCCGTCTACCTCCACGGCGATCCGGTCAACGGCAGCCGCTACAGCGACACCACATGGCAGACCGGTGTCGACAGTTGGGCGAGGGTCGCGAACACGCCGGTGATCTTCGTGGCGGGGCGGGGTACAGGCTGCCCGGCGATGCGCCGCGTCCGAGCCGATCACGCGGGCGCGACCATTGCATGCAGGTTCCGGGCGCGCGATGCCCATCTGGTGCTGTCTGCCGAGGGTCCTGCTCCGGTCCCACTCCGTGTCCTCGTCGATGGCCGGGACCTTCCCACGGCGCGGACGTCCACAAGGACGGTACCGGCGCGCTCCGCGGCGGCCGTTTGTACCAGCTGGTGCGCGAGACGGGCACAGTACGTGAGAGGACCCTGGAGATCACCTATCTGCGGCCCGGAGCCAGGGCCTATGTCTTCACGTTCGAGTCGTGTCCCGCTGCCCGCAGGGCACGACACAAGCAAGCGAGCGGGGCCCGGTGGCAGTCGGCGTCCGGGTGCTCGGCCCCTCGACGATGCAGCCTTGCAACTAGAGTTCTGATTGATAGCCCTGACAGAAGCGGGCTCGCCCGACCGGCTCGCCGGCCGCAAGGGTGAGCACGGAGGTGCTTCCTCATGCCCGACGGTGACGTGCTCCTCCTCCTCGACGAGGAGGGCCGGGTGGCCCAGCCCGACGAGCTGCTGGCCCGCTTGAGCGACACCACGGCCCGTCTGGTCGCCGCGCGTGCCGCGGTGCCGCCCCTGGATCCCCTCGCCCGCGATCCGCTCACCGCCGGCTGCACCATCGCGATCTACGACCCGGTCGATCTCACCTGCATCATCGCCCGTGCCGGACTCCCGGAACCCGTCGCGATCTTTCCCGACGGCACGTCGTCCACGCTGCCCGTCGCGCATCAACTCCCTTATGAAGCGCCGGGTGCAGTCCTGCCGCCGGGAGCTGTTGAACCGCCCTCTCATCTGGTACCAGTGCCACCTCCTGCACGCGTTACGCCAGTTCGAGGAGTTCTACAACGACCACAGGCCACACCAGGGCATCGCGAACGCCTGACCCCTCTGCACCCTTCCCAAAGCCAATCGACAACCCTGATCAGATCGCTCACCTCGACATACGCCGGACCGCCCGACTCGGCGGCCTCCTCCACGAGTACCAACATGCGGCCTGAGCAGGGCGGATGAGGTCTTCGGCAGCGGCACTGAAAAGGCCGGATGATTTGTCGGCACCCGCACTACCGTCCAGGCGCCCTGCACAGCGCGCGAACACTATGGGCCGGGTACTGCGCGGCTCGAGCCGGTGCCGAGGTGGTCGAGCAGATGGGCAGCGTACGCCTCGGCGTGCGGCCCATACAGCAGCACACTCGGCTGCGCGGTGCTGCTGGAATAGACACGCACTGGGGGCCGATCCGAAGGATCCGGTGGTGCGGGGGCAGTGTGGAAAGGGGCGGAGCAGAGGGCGTGGATCTCGATCGTGAGTCGTCCCGCGCCGCGGTGGGCGGTGGCCAGCGCCGCCCAGACGGCGAGATGCTGGCGGTCCGTGTCGGCGGGAAGGCTCACCAGGTGCCGTTCTTCTCCATGGCGGCACGAGCGGCACCCCGGCATCGCGAGGTGCAGGTGCGGGAGCAGGCCGATAGCGAGGTGTTCCAGGTCGGGGAAGGCCCTGAGAGGACCTGTCATCGGGGTGACAAGGTAACCGGCGGCACCCCAGGCACTGACTTTGATGCGGCCACCCGTTGCCTGACCGGCGGCCATCGCCCGTCGCCGCCGGTCAGCAGGGCGGTCGCCGGCCACGATGACCTCCCACGGAGGGCGGATCGTTCCGGAGCCACATGCACCACACATGATCTGCTTCTCTCTCAGGGCATGACATCGCCGCTATTGGGGCCGAGAACCTGCCCGACGTACAGGTTGCCCGAGGGGTCACCAGCGAGGAGGACGGCGGTCGGTGCCACCTCTGCCGGTATGCCGAAGCGGCCCAGGGGAAGTTCAGCCCTTTTGGCGCTCTTCCATTCCTCGCTGATCCCGGCCACGAGGGGCGTCTCGATCGGGCCCGGGGCGATCGCGTTCACCAGGACGCCCTGCGGAGCGAGTTCGCGGGCGAGAGCCTTGGTCAGGCCGATGACGCCCGCCTTGGCCGCGGAGTAGTGGACCAGGCTCTCCCCGCCTTTGAGAGCGAGTTGGGAGGAGACGTTGATGATACGGCCGGCGCCCTGCCGGACCATGATCGGTGCTGTCCAGCGGCAGCAGAGGAACACGCTGCGCAGGTCGACGTCGATCATCTCGTCCCAGATGTTCACCGGCATCTCGACGAAGGGCACCTCGGTGAGCAGTCCGGCGCAGTTGACGAGAATGTCGACGCGCCCGAACTCCTCATGTGCCGTATCGACCATGGCGCGGGTGGCGTCCGCGTCGGTGAGGTCGACCTGGTAGGTCGTTGCCTTGGCGCCTGCCGTCCGCGCTCTGGCCGCTGTGGCTTCGGCACCTTCGAGGTTGCGGTCGGCCAGGAAGAGGTGGGCACCCTCGGCAGCGTAGGCGTCGGCGATGGCCGCGCCGATCCCGCTGGCGGCGCCGGTGATCAGGGCAACGCGTCGCTGGAGTGAGTGACTCATGGTGTCTTCTTTCAGCTGGGCCAGCGGACGGTGAGCCCGCCGTCGACGATGAGTTGCTGCCCTGTCACATAGGCGGCGTCATCGCTGGTGAGGAACCGGATGGTGCGCGCTGCCTCGTCGGCGGTGCCCACACGTCCCCAAGGGATCAACCGGCCGGCGTCGGCCAGGCCCTGGGGGCCCAGTGAGTTGACCGGGTCGAGCGACTGCGGGCTTTCGATGAGACCGGGGATGACACAGTTGACGCGGATTTCGCGCGGGGCGAGTTCCACAGCCAGTGAGCGGCACAGCCCCAGCACGCCCGACTTCGCCGCGGCGTAGTGGGCGTGGTCGTCCCAGCCGTATACACCGCCGGCGATCGAGGACACGGCGACCATGGCTCCGGGACCGGTCATCACGCGTGCCGCGGACCGGAAGGTGCGCAGCACGCCCGTGAGATCGACCGAGAGCATGTCGTCCCACGCCTGGTCACTGAGCTCGGCGAGCGGGGCGCGGCGCAGGATCCCGGCCCCGGCTACGGCGATGTCGAGACGGCCGTAGTGGTCCACGGCTGCCTGGGCCAGGGCATCGGCCTGCCTCGGGTCACGAATGTCGACCTCGACGGCCAAGGCCTGTCCCCCGGCCGCCTCAACCTCGCCGATCGCCTGCTGCACATTGTGCGGGTCTTTCGGGTAGTGGCCGAGCACGCTGATCGCGCCGGCGCGGGCGTAGGCGACCGCCAATGCCTTGCCGATGCCGCTGGCGCCTCCCGTGATGACGGCGACCTTGCCGACGAGGCCGTCGTCCCTGGCCGGGGCGGACACGAGGGGTGCGGTCATGGGGTGGCTCCTTCCACCTTGAGGTGCACTGCCACGGACTCCTCGTGCTGATCCACGTGGCGGGTGCCGAGCATGACCAGGCCGGAGGCCAGCATGAAGGCCGAGCCGGTGATCAGGGCCGCCACGACCATGGAGGCTCCGGCGCCGAGCAGGATGCTCAGCAGTGCCGAGCCCACGATCGCGCCGACGGGGCCCATGGTGTGCGCGACGTTCGGGCCCAGCCCGCGCACCTGGGCGGGGAAGGACTCGCCCATGTAGAACAGCAGAGCCGCATAAGGGCCGGTCAGGAAAAACAGCGACAGTGCGTACAGGGGGATGACGAAGGTGCTGCTGGAGGGGCCGAGCAGCATGACTCCGGTCAGTACGGCCCCGACGGACCAGCCGGCGATGATGGTGGTGCGGCGGCCGATGTGGTCACCGACCCAGCCGTGGAACAGGTAACCGGCGAAGCCGACCGCGTTGGCCAGGACCAGGACCAGCAGGGCGTTGTTGAAGGGAACGTGCTTGCCCTGGGTGAGGACGGTCGTGCCGAGCACGGAGAACACCTGGATGGCCATCCAGTTGAAAAGCCATGCCAGGGAGAGGCAGACGGTGTGCCGCCTCAGGCCTGGCGCGAAGACGTCACGCAAGGTGGCCTTGGCCTCGCCGGAAACCGTCAGGCCGACCCGCTTGGCGAGGTCATCGGCGGCGGAGGTGTTCCCGCCTGCTCGCAGTCGGCGGACCTCCGTGAGGGCCGCGAACGCCGGGGATTCGGGCAGCCTGCTGGCCACCAGGGCGACCAGGATGGAGGGGACCACGGCGACGACGAAGGACCAGCGCCACCCCACGGTCGGCAGCAGCACGGCGGTCAGTCCCGCTGAGACCAGGGCGCCCACCGGCCAACCGCTCTGCACGAAGCTGTACATGAAGCCGCGGCTGCGCGCTTTTCCGTACATCTCGTTGAGGTAGACGGTGTTGACCAGCTCTTCCGAGTAGCCGAAACCGGAGAAGGCACGTATGACGACCAGGGAGACGGCTCCGGCGGCAAGGCCGGTGAAACCCGAGCTGACTGCCGCCCCAATGATGGTGATGACGAGGGCACGTTTGCGGCCGACGCGGTCCAGCAAGGGTCCGACGCTGAGTGCGATGACGAAGGTCCCGACGGTCACCCAGGTGGCGACGTTGGTGGCTTGTGCGGTGGACCAGCCGAAACTGTCGGCCATTTTGGGCAGCAGGGTGCCGAAGAGGGTGTAGTCGTAGACCGACACCACCCAGGCGAAGAAGCACACGACAGAGACATGCATCAGCGTCCGGGACGTCACGGGACGTTCCCAGGCCTGGGTGCCCCTGGCCGCGGAGGTGGATGACATGGTCAAGCCTTTCTGGGGCAGCGCTGGGCGAAGTCGTTGGCGATCGCGTCGAAGGTGGTCCACCGGACGCCTTCGTGGGAGTTGATGTGCTCGATCAGCCGCTCGAGGGCCATGAGCACCTGGGGCCTGCCGGAGACGTCGGGGTGGACGGTCATGGCGAACACCGCGTAGTCGCTCTCGCGGTAGACCCAGTCGAACTGGTCGCGCCACATCGTCTCGATGTCGCGGGGATTGACGAATCCGTGACTGTTGGGGCTGGCCTTGATGAACATCATCGGAGGCAGGTCATCGAGGTACCAGTTGGCCGGGATCTCGATGAGGTCGGTTTCCCGACCGCGACGGAGCGGCTTCATCCACGACTCGGCCGGGGCGTCGTAATCGATCTTGGTCCAGCTGTCGCCGACGCGTACGTAGTACGGCTCGAAGTCACGGTGCATCAATGAGTGGTCGTACTTGATCCCACGCTCCAGCAGCAGTTCGTTGGTGACCGGGCTGAACTCCCACCAGGGCGCGACGTACCCAGTGGGTCGGCGGCCGGTGCGCGACTCGATGAGGTCGATGCAGTAGTCCAGGACCGTCGACTCCTGCTCGCGGCTCATCGCGATCGGGTTCTCGTGCGAGTAGCCATGCACACCGATCTCATGGCCGGCGGCGACGCAGGCGTCGAACTGCTGCGGGAAGGTCTCGATCGAGTGCCCGGGCCAGAAGAAGGTCTGGGTGAGGTCGTAGCGGCGGAAGAGCTCCAGCAGGCGTGGTACGCCGACCTCTCCGGCGAACAAACCGCGCGAGATGTCGTCGGGGGAATCCTCTCCCCCGTACGAGCCGAGCCACCCGGCCACCGCGTCGATGTCCACACCGAAGGACACGAAGATCTCTTTGCTCATGATGCTCCTTGCTCTGGTTTACGGGCGCCGCCGGGGGACCTAGGGATGAGGGCGGCATCAGGAACCAGCAGGTGTCGCCTGCTGGAGCCACTGTCGAACGACGGCACCGGGATCTTCCGATTTATGACCGGTTGCGACGGAAAGCAGCATTCTGGCCTGCCAAGGACTCAGGTCACTCGCGAAGACGGCACCGGCACGCTCGAGATCGGCACCGCCGCCCGCGGTGTACAGCGGGGCAACCGGCCCGCTGAACGCCCGGGTGCACACCAGCACGGGTACGCCACGGTCCACCAGCCGTGCCACGGCGGCGGCCATCTCCGGAGACGCATTGCCGGCCCCCAGCGCCTGCACCACGACTCCGCGGGCTCCGGCGGCGACCGCGGCGTCCATCAGCGCCCCGTCGCTACCTGAGTAGGCGGCAACGACATCGACCCGCGGCAGCTCTCGCACGGAATCCAAGTCGAAAGTCGGCGGCCGTGACTGCGTACCGATGGGCAGCACACGATCGGGGGTCACGCGCAGACAGGGGCCGCGCCCGGGCGCCCCGAACGCCCGGGAGGCCAAGGTCTCCACCTTGCGCACCCCCCGGGCCTGCCAGGCCAGTCCGTCGAAGACCAGCAGCGGACCGATCCCGCGGGCGTGGGGACTCGCCGCCACGGCGAACGCCGCCGCCAGGTTGGCCGGACCGTCCGGGGCCGGACTGTCGAAGGGGCGCTGCGCGCCGGTGAGCACCACCGGGCGCGGGTCACCGTGGAAGAGGTCGAGCAGGAAAGCCGACTCCTCCATGGTGTCGGTGCCGTGCGTGATGACCACACCGTCCACGCCCTCCGCCAGCGCCTCATGGGTGCGGCGCACGAGTGCGACCAGATCGGTCAGCGTGAAGGCGTAGCTGCCCTTGGTCATGAAGTCGTCGACCTCCACCTCGACGGCACCGAGCTCGCTTCTCGCCACAAGATCCGCGCCGGTGGCCTCGGCCACCAGCCCCTGCGCCGACCGCCGGCTCGCGATGGTGCCGCCGGTGGCGATCAGACGGAAACGGGTCACGGGAATCCTCCACGGCTAGTGCGAGGGGCGTCGACCTGTCGCACGAACGATTGCGAGAACGTTTGCGAGAACGATTGCGAGGAGGCTACTCAAACGTTTGCGTGAGGACAAGAGGGATCTCGTTCTCGTCAGCGGTTTCCTGCCCGCACAGGTGATGGGGTAGAAACAGAGGCGTGACCGCCGACGCCCCGCCACCCTCTGACAACGCCGTCACGCTGGCCGTTGTGGCCGAGCGCGCCGGGGTACACATCTCGACCGTCTCGCGAGCACTGACTCCCGGGGCGACCGGCGTCAGTGCCGCCACCGCCGTACGCATCCGTGCGCTCGCCGCCGAGCTCGGCTACCAGCGGGATCCCGCGGCCGCGGCCCTGCGCACCCGGCGCAGCAGGGTCTTCGGCGTCCTGGTCCCCCGCCTGACCGACTTCGTACTGGCCCGCATCTACGAAGGCCTCGATGCGGCCGCGGCCGAGCAGGGCTACAACACCTTCGTCGCCAATACCACCGACGACCCGGCCCTGCGCCGCGAGCGCCTCGAAGAGCTCCTGGCACGCCGCGTGGACGGCATCGTCCTGGGCGACGCCCGGCTCGACGGCGACGACCTGGTCAAGACCCTCGCCGACAGGAACATCCCCTACGTTCTGGTCTCCCGGCGTCTGAAAGGGCACTTGTCGGTCACCACCGACGACCTCCTGGGCGGCCGACTGGCCGCCGAGCACCTCCTGGAGCTCGGCCACCGGCATGTCGGGGTGGTCGCCGGGGAGCCCTACGCCAGCACCGGGGTGGAGCGGACGACCGGTTTCGTACGCCGCTACGCCAAGGCCGGCCTGCCCGTCCCCCCCGACTACGTACTCGCCTCCCGCTTCGACACCGCAGGAGGGCACACAGCAGGCGCGGCACTCCTCAAGCTCAATCCGCGCCCCACAGCCATCTTCGCCGTCAACGACACAGCCGCGATCGGCGTCATCGGAGCCCTGCGGGAATGCGGACTGCGTCCCGGTGCCGACGTGGCCGTCGTCGGCTACAACGACATCCCCGTGGCCGCGGACATGCCCGTTCCTCTGACAACGGTCCACTCACCCATGTTCGACATGGGCTGCCAGGCGATGGCCCTTCTCCTCCAACGCTTGAAGGGGGAGCCAGTCCGCTCCAAACGACTGCACCCCCACCTCGTCGTCCGAGCATCAACACTCCAGGAGTAGTCGGCCACCGGCCGGGCAACCAGGGCGCCGGGGCCAGCCGGACCATTGCGTGACCCTGGCGGATTCACCGCCGACGACACGGACCCACCTGGCGCGGGGCGGCTTCAGTCGTCGCGCCCGGCACCGCGATCGGGTGCGCTCATGTCCCCCGTTCCGGGCGTGCCATCGGCGAGCCCGTAGCGCAGGTACACGGTGTCCTTCGGACCGGCTACCGGCGGTTCGAGGAGTGTGACGTTCGTGGGCACCGCGCCACCGTCGAACACCTTCTTCCCGACGCCGAGCACGACTCCGCCTCCTGTCCACCTGGGCCGCCACCCAGGACCAGCCGGAATCCGACCTCCACGAGCGCCTCACCTGACCAGCGGGGACAGCGAGAGGATGTCCTGCCGGCCACGCCATTCGCCAGGCTCTTCAGGCAGCACGGAGAGCCGGTCGTAGAGGTAGGCCACGATGGCGGGTTCCTCGGATGCAGGTCGTGGCCGTGGCGGCCGTCGCACGATGCCACCGGCTGAGCGTCCAGTCGCGGATCCAGACCTGCCACGAGGAGCCGGGCTCCGAGAAGGTGACGCGCCGCACGGTCGAGGAGTGGCTTGGTCACCTGTACCTGGGTCAGCCGGCCGCAGCGGGCAGGCGCCCGAGCTGGTGCTCCCAGCCGGCGCGGTGGTCGCCGATGTGGGTGGACGGCAGGCCGCGGTGCGTGAGCACGACCATCGTGTCGTCGCCGTCAGGGGTCAGCACGACCTCGACGGTCGAACCGCCGGGCGGCAGCGCGTCGCTGCCGGGGATGCCCCAGCTGAACACGACGCGGTACGGCGGGTCGACGGTGAGGTAGGCGCCGCAGGCGAGGACCTCGCCCATCCCGAGCGAGAACACGCCGCCGGGCTGCGGGTCGAGTTCGGCGCGGTCGCCGATCCACGTGACGATGAGCGCAGGGTCGGTGAAGTACGGGAACACCACCTCGGGCGGTGCCTTGATGTGCTCGGTCGCGACGATGACGTCGTTGCGGATCTCGGCGGTCACGGCTACCTCTTTGGTGGTCGGGGATGGGCCGTCTCGACGGCCTTCTTCAGGCGGCTGAGGGCGTCGGGCCAGAACTCGGAGAGCAGCTCGCGCACCGGCTCGAGCGACTCGTGGTGCAACGCGTAGAGGCGGCGGGTTCCCTCGCGGCGCTCGGTGAGGAGGCCGGCCTGCTTGAGCACGCCGATGTGCTGGCTGACCGCCTGTTGGGTGAGGGTGAAGGCCGCCGCGATCCGGCCCGCAGGCAGCTCGGTGTGCTGAACGAGGCGCAGGATCTGTCGGCGGTGCGGGTCGGCGAGCGCCCGCAGCACTGCATCGGGTGCCGCGGGCGTCGGCTGCTTCTGCTCGGTCATCGGGCTGGGGCCTCAGGCGCCGAACGGGGTGCCGGTGCCGGTCTCGGCGAAGGTCTCGATGCTCGCCATGAAGTGCGTCCAGGCGGCGAAGCAGTCGTCCCAGCATTCGAGCTGCGGGGTCAGGCCGGCGTGCCGGAAGCGAAGCTCAGTGCCCGTGCCGGCGGGGACGACGTCGAACTCCATCGTCGTGCCGAGCCACTCCTTCGTGTGTCCGGTGGGTGTGGTCCCGTCGGACGCGATGGACTCCCAGACCACGCGGGTGGGTCCGGCTTCGAGGACGCGCATCGTGTTGACGCCGTGGTCGCCGAAGCTGGTGACGAGCGTGCCGCCGACCGCTCCGTCGCCCTTGGTCGGGCCCCACCAGCGGCTGACGCCGACGGCGGAGGTGAAGAGCGCCGACACGGTGGCGGGGCTGGCGGGGAGGTTCAGGACTGCGGTGAAGTCCTCGGTCCTGCTGCTGGCGGTGCTGGTCATCCCGATCTCCTTTCGACTTGCACAAGGATTTCCTTGTACAAGATAGTGCTTGTAAAGCTAGTCGAGCACTGCCGCTTGTCAAGCGGTGGTGGCTTACCGACTTCGGCGTACTAGAGGGTCAGTTCGGTCTGTCGAGAGCGAGGCCCGTCCAGGCGAGGAACCCGCCGAGGATGCCGTGGCGGTACTGCAGCGTCTTGGAGCCGCCTGCGGAGCAGCGTCTCCAGCTCGCTGAGGGCTCGGGCGGCCAGGTTGGCCAGGCTCCGCTTGATATGCGCCCACAGGCCCTCGACCGGGTTGAGCTCGGGCGCATACCCGGGCAGTAGGACCACAGTCAGCCATTCCCGCTCGGCCACGAGCGCCTTCATCGTCTTGGAGATGTGGGTGCTCAGGCGGTCCCACACCACGATCAGGGGAGCCTTGAGCAGGTGGTGGGCGCCGTCGAGCAGGTGGATGTGGTCGCTCTCGCCGAGCGAACGGCGCTCGCCCTTGCGGCCGGTATGTCGGCGCAGCCGGTAGCACAGGCGGGCGGGTGGGCAGGCCGGGCTGGGCGCACAGCAGCCCAGCCACCGAGAGCCGTCCCCGGCCGTAGCCGACAGGGGGATCTGGCACGCCGAGCTCTCTCATGTGGGCCAGGGCGGGCGGCCCCCAGACCCCGGACGGCGACCAGGGTCGGGAGGGCCGACGTCACGTTGCTCGTCGATCGCCCTTTGCTGCCTCCAGGCGTTCACGTTGCGGGACCACGACATAGGCGGGGTCCTTCGTGGACGCGACTCCCGCGTCGAAGGTTCCGAAGCGCTGCAGGACGCTGCCGGCGAGCAGCGCCAGCCCGGCTGCCGCCGCGGCCGGGCGGCTGTGCCGGGCGATGGTCACGGCAGCAAGTGCTCCACCCAGCGTGAGGTACTCCGAGGCCTGGCGCAGTCGGTGGGGTCGGCCGGTGGTGTAGGCCTTGGGTACCAGGCCGGGCCGACGCTCGATCAGCCGGGCGGCGACGAGTTCCGCCGCCGCTCCGACCGCGCCGAGGCGGCGAGCGGGGCCCGCCTCGGCCACCGGCGCCAGGAGCATTCCGAGGCCGCCGCCGCTGGCGGCCGCGGAGCCGGTGAACACGAAGGGCAGTTCCCGGCGGGCTTCGTGCCAGGCCGGCACGGCGGTCTGGGAGAGCAGCACAGCGGTGTAGGAGGCGAGTGCCGGGGCGAAGGCTGCCGCGGACAAGCCGGCCGGTCGGGCTGCCCCGCGCAGCAGCCGGCCGGGCAGGCCGGCGCGCAGGGACGCGGGCAGCAGTTCGGCCGTGGCGGCCAGCCCGCTGCCGGGTCCGTAGGACACGAGGATCCAGGTGCCGACGGACATGGGCGAGGTCGGCTTGGCGACGCGCAGCATGTGGTGGAAGCGTTCGGGTCGGCCGAGGTCCGCGATCAGCAGGTAGGTGCTCGCCAGGAGGGCGCCGAAGCCGCCGATGCGACTCGCCCGGCGCAGTGCCGGGCGCCCGGTGAGGTCGGCACCGGCCGCGAGCAGGGCAGCGCCGGCCGAGAGCCCGCCGGTGAACAGGTAGGCCGGGACCTTCCACTCCCACACCGGTGGTTTCAGCACCGGCCTGCCGTAGTAGGAGCGGAACTCCCCCGGCGCCGCGGCGGACTGTTTGCGGTGTGTGCCGGCGCTTCGGCCCGAGCCGTACGTGTCTGTGTTCACGTCGGCCGCGTCTGTTTCGGTGCGCGGCTCGCGCGGGATTCCGTCACCTTCGGTCATCGCCGGCCTCCCTTCAGGAAGACGGCGGCCGAGGCGGCCAGCAGGGCCGAGGCGGCCGCTCCGGCGTACTTCCACATGGACGGCAGGTCACGCGTGGGGACGATGGGGTCCGGTGGCAGTCCGTACACTTCCGGCTCGTCCAGCAGCAGGAAGAAGGCGCCGTCGCCACCCACGCCGTCGTTGGGGTCGCGACCGTACAGCCGTGCTTCGCTCACACCCGCCTCGTGCAGCTGCTCCAACCGGCCGTCGGCCCGCTCCCGCAACTCGTCGAGCGGGCCGAACTGGATGGAGTCAGTGGGGCAGGCCTTGGCGCAGGCAGGCTCCAGGCCGCCGCGCAGCCGGTCGTAGCACAGGGTGCATTTTGCGGCCCGACCGTCGTCGGGACGCCGGTCGATGACGCCGTAGGGGCAGCCGGACACGCAGTAGCCGCAGCCGTTGCAGATGTCGGGCTGCACCACGACGGTGCCGAACTCGGTCCGGAAGAGTGCTCCGGTGGGGCAGACGTCGAGGCATCCGGCGTGCGTGCAGTGCTTGCACACGTCAGAGGACATCAGCCAGCGGAAGTCGGTACGGGTCTCTGCACCGCCAGTGGCGCCGGGCAGGTCGAAGGAGGGGAAGCCGAGGTCGACCGGGCCGGTGCCCAGCTCGCCGCCGCCTCGGTGGGACTCGCGCAGGGCGTCGGCCACCACCTCGGTCGTGGCCTCGATGCCGGATGGACCGGTGGGGAGGCCGAACAGTCCCGCGTCCTGTCGGCCCAGCGGGCGTTCCTGCTCGACGAAGGCGACGTGCCGCCAGGAGTTCGCGCCGAGCATGCCGGTGTTGTCGAACGACATGCCGAGCAGATCGAGGCCGTCCTCGGGGACGTCGTTCCATTCCTTGCAGGCCACTTCGCACGCCTTGCAGCCGATGCACACGGAGGTGTCGGTGAAGAAGCCCATTCGGGGCGGAGGGTCGTGGTGGCCGGCGTCCGCGGCAGGGTCGGCGAGAGGTCCGTAAAGGCTGTGCTCGTCCGTCATGAGGATCCCTCCGGCCGATCCGGTTCGGTGTGGGCCGGCTGGTCGTCGCCGGTCGTCACGATGCGGGTGCCGGTTTCCGGTGTGATCCCGGCCCGGCGGCGGTAGTCCTGGACGTACTCCTGCAGGGCGGGGCCTCTCGGCCGGCGTCCGGGGCGGATGTCGCAGGTCAGTACCTTGCTCTCCTGGATGAACACGTTGGGATCGGCCACCACGCCGATCAGGTCGTTGACCACGTCCCCTCGGGTGAGCCCCGCCTGTCCCCAGTGGTACGGCATCCAGACCTGGTGGATGATCCGGTCCTGGACCCGCAGAGGCGCCAGCCGGTCGGTGACGACGACCCGGGCGTCCACCGCCGTCCGGCTGGTGATCACGTGAGCCCAGTCCAGGTGGCGCAGACCGCGCTCTCTCGCCAGCTCGGGTGACACCTCCACGAACAGTTCGGGCTGGAGCTCCGACAGGTACGGCAGATGGCGGCTCATGCCGCCTGCCGTGTGGTGTTCGGTGAGCCGTGCCGCGGTGAACACGAAGGGGAACACCTCGCTGTGCGCCTCGGGCGGAGCGGGGTTGGACGGGTTGTCGGAGCGCCCGTACACCTTCCGGGTCGGGTTGCCCTGCTGGCCGTAGAGGAGATTGCGCATCGGCGACTCGTGCGGTTCGTAGTGGGTGGGCAGCGGGCCGTCCGCCAGCCCGGCCGGGGCGAACAGCCACGCCTTGCCGTCGGACATCATGATGAACGCGTCGTCGCCGGCGAGCGCCTGCGGTCCCGAGGCCCCCTCGGGCGGCTGGTAGTCGGGCGGCTTGTTCTTCTCGAAGTCCGGCGTGTCGTGCCCGGTCCACTCGCCGCGCTCCTCGTCCCACCAGACGAGGGCCTTGCGCTCACTCCAGGGCCGCCCCTGCGGATCGGCCGAGGCGCGGTTGTACAGCACGCGCCGGTTCAACGGCCAGGTCCAGCCCCACTCCGCGTCGTACGGTCCCTGCTCGAAGCGGGACTTCCGGCGGCGGGCCTGGTTGACCTCGTCGGCGTAGACCCCGCTGTAGATCCAGCAGCCGCAGGCAGTGGTGCCGTCGGCCTTGAGGTCGAGGTAGCTGCTGACCGTCCGGCCGGTGCGCAGGTCGATCCCGTTGATGTGGCGCAACACGTCGGCCCCGGACGGCTCGTCGCCCTCGGTCCGGTAGTTCCAGGCGAGATCCAGGACGGGGCGGTCGCGCTCGTCGGTCGAGCCGGCCAGCTTCTCCTTGATGCGCCTGCCGAGGTGATAGAAGAACCACAACTCCGAGCGCTGGTCACCGCTCGGTTCGACGGCCTGGTCCCGCCACTGCAGCATCCGCTGGGTCTGGGTGAAGGTGCCGGACTTCTCCACGTGCGAAGCGGCGGGGAAGAAGAACACCTCCGTGCGGCAGCGCTCGGGGACGATCTCGCCGGTCTCGATCTCGGGGGCGTCCTTCCAGAACGTGGCGCTTTCGATCATGGCGAGGTCGCGGACGACCAGCCAGTCGAGGTTCGCCATGCCCAGGCGTTGCAGGCGGCCGTGGGCCGAGCCCACCCCCGGGTTCTGGCCCAGCAGGAAGTAACCGAAGACCTTCCCGTCGACCATGTCCATCGCGGTGCGGTAGGTGCCGTGGTCGCCGCTGATCCGCGGCAGGTAGTCGAAGCAGTAGTCGTTCTCCGCCGTCGCCGCCTCGCCCCAGTACTCCTTGAGCAGCGAGATGGTGTAGGCGTCGGCGTTGCCCCAGAACCCCTTCTGGTGAGGACTGCGGATGTCGTCCAGGAAGGCGGTCAGGTTCCCGTGGCTGGTGTCCGGCATCGGCAGGTAGCCGGGCAGCAGGTTGAACAGGGTCGGGATGTCCGTGGAGCCCTGGATGCTGGCGTGTCCGCGCAGCGCGAAGATCCCGCCGCCGGGACGGCCGATGTTGCCCAGCAGCAACTGGATGATCGACCCGGCCCGGATGTACTGGGCCCCGACGGAGTGCTGCGTCCAGCCCACGCTGTACACCAGCGCGGCGGTGCGCTCGCGGCCGGAGTTCTCCGTCCAGGCGCGGCACACGTCCAGGAACAGCTCCTGGGGCACTCCGCAGATCCGCTCCACCATGTCGGGCGTGTAGCGGGCGTAGTGCCGCTTGAGCACCTGGAACACGCAGCGGGGATGCTGCAGGGTGGGATCGGCCGCGATGTGGCCGGCACCGCCGTGGACAACTGGGCCTCCGGCGCCGTAGTGGTCGGACGTTGCCTGCTCCTTGTGCCGGTGTCCCGGTCGCTCCTCGGCCTCGATGCTTTCGTACGCCCAGCTCGAGGCGTCGTAGGAGGCGGTGTGCGGTTCATAGCCGCTGAAGAGACCGTCCAGGTTCTCGGTGTCCTGATAGCGCTCGCTCAGGAGGAACGGGGCGTTGGTGTACGCCTGCACGTACTCCCGGAATTCCAGGCCGTGGGACAGGATGTAGTTGATCACGCCGCCGAGGAACGCGATGTCGGTGCCCGCCCGCAGCGTGACGTGCTGGTCGGCAAGCGCACTGGTGCGGGTGAACCGCGGGTCGATGTGGAAGACCCTGGCGCCGCGTGCCTTGGCTTCCATCACCCACTGGAACCCGACCGGATGGGCTTCGGCCATGTTCGAGCCCATGATGACGATGCAGTCGGCGTTGATCAGGTCCTGCTGGTAGTCGGTGGCGCCGCCGCGTCCGAACGACGTTCCCAGACCGGGAACGGTGGCGGAGTGTCAAATACGCGCCTGGTTCTCAATCTGGATCGCACCGAGAGCGGTGAACAGCTTCTTGATCAGGTAGTTTTCCTCGTTGTCCAGAGTGGCGCCGCCCAGGCTGGCAATGCCCATCGTGCGGCGGAGCATGTTCCCGGCCCCGTCGGTGTCCTGCCAGCCCCTCCGGCGTGCGTCCAGCACCCGGTCGGCCACCATGTCCATGGCCGTGTCGAGGTCCAGGTCCTGCCACTCGGTGCCGTAGGGCGGCCGGTACCGCACCTTCTGCTCACGCTGCGGTCCGGTGACGAGTTGCTTGCTGGCGGAGCCCTTCGGGCACAGACGACCCCGCGAGATTGGGCTGTCCGGGTTGCCCTCGATCTGGATGACCCGCTCGTCCTTCACGTAGACGCGCTGCGCGCAGCCCACGGCGCAGTAGGGGCAGACCGAGTCCGCCACCCGGTCCGCGCGGTCGGTCCGGGGCCCGAGGCCGGCCGAACGCTTGGACTCGGCCGCCTTGCCCCGCCCCAGCCGATCCGCCCCCGTGATCTGCCGGTACACCGGCCACCCGCCGATCCAGCGTCCCAGGCCCATTCGCCTGCTCCTTCATCCGGCGGCAGTCACCTCAACCAGACGCTACTCGGGGAGTGGCCTTCCGCAAGTCGGGCCGTGCGCCGGTCCAGGTCATGGCTCCGGGACGGACCTAGGGCTGCAGGTTGATGACGTGGGTCCAGCTGTACGGGTCGTTCCAGAGGCCGGTCGTCGCGACCGACCAGGCGATTTCCCAGCCGGGGCGCACACCGCGCACGCCCCAGCCGTCCGGCCTTCTGCCAGCGATGTGGAGTCCGCTCTGCTGGGCGGCGACGGCGGCGGCGTAGATCTTTTGCGCGATCTGTATGGCTGCCCCGGGCTTGTCGGCTTCGCCGGTGAAGATGCGCAGCCCGCGTCAGCCGCTGCTGTTCATTGTCGGGACGTTGACCTCGTAGTAAGGCAGGGTCGTCCGTCTCCCTTCGTGGTGCTGGTCCTTGAGAGACCTGTGCGCCGGGCCGCATCGGAGAAGGAGACCTCCATGCCGCCACTCCCCGGTCTGGTGATCTGCACGGTCATGCCCGTGCAGAAAACTGAACGTGTCGTTTTCCAGTCAGGCATCGAGCACGTTCTCGGCACGGTTCACATTTGCTGCTAAATTTCCGTTTTGTGATGGCGTCCGGATCGCCGGGCCGAATGACCGGCACCAGGACCCGCCGAGGGGCGATGGCGAGGCCTGCCGGACGTGAGTGGCAGGGCGCCGACCGGGGACCCGGCGGCGCGATGGGCTTTCTGCGGACGGCCGGAGACCGGTCCTGAAAGGGAGGGGGCTGCGTGGAGCAGCGGGTCACACCGGATAGCGCCGGAACGGACGCCGCAGCGGTCGTGTCAGGCGCCGTCGGCCCCTACCAGCACCGGAAGTTCGCCGACGAACGACGCCGGATTCCCCGCACCGATACCGTCCTGCGTGACGATCGTCTGCGGGAGGCAACACGTCAGCTGGGACCACAGGCGGTGAAGGCTGCGGTACGGCGGGCCCAGGAACAGGCGCGTGCGGGCACCATCCCTGCGGAGGACGTGGAGGACGTGGCAGTCGCCCAGCTGCCGCGCACTGCGGGCGGACTGCGACCGGTGATCAACGCCACGGGGGTGGTGCTGCACACCAACCTCGGTCGGGCGTCGCTGTCGGCAAGGGCCCGGCAGGCGGTGCAGGAGGCGGCCGGACCCACGGACGTCGAGCTGGACCTGCGGACAGGCGTACGGGCGCGCCGCGGGCGTACCGCCGTGGAGGCGCTCTGCGATCGAGTGCCGTCCGCGGCTGCCGCCCACGTCGTCAACAACGGGGCAGCCGCCCTGGTCCTGGCCGCGACCGCACTCGCCTCCGGCAGGGAGATCGTCATCAGCCGCGGCGAGATGGTCGAGATCGGGGACGGTTTCCGGCTGCCGGACCTCCTGGTCTCCACCGGAGCCCGGCTCCGCGAGGTCGGCACCACCAACCGCACGACCGCCGCCGACTATGCCGCCGTGGTCGGGCCGGAAACCGGCTTCGTACTGAAGGTGCACCCCTCCAACTTCCGCATCACCGGATTCACCCGCACCGCCGACGTCGGGGAACTGACGGCGCTGGGCGTCCCCGTGGTCGTCGACATCGGTTCCGGGCTCCTCGCCCCCCATCCGCTGCTGCCCGCGGAACCCGACGCCGAATCGCAGCTCCGGGCCGGCGCCTCGCTGGTCACGGCGAGCGGGGACAAGCTGCTCGGCGGACCCCAGTGCGGGCTGCTCCTCGGAGACAAGGAGGTCGTTCGCACCGTGTCCCGGCACCCCCTGGCCCGTGCCCTGCGCGTGGACAAGCTGACCCTGGCCGCGCTGGAGGCGACGTTGACCGGCCCTCAGACTCCGACCGCTGAGGCGCTGACCGCCGACTCGCGGCAGCTCATGCGCCGCGCGGAGCGGCTCGCCGCCGCGCTGAGCGCCGAACGGGTGGACGTACGGGCGGTCGACAGCACCGCAACGGTCGGTGGCGGCGGCGCGCCCGGCGTGACGCTGCCCAGCGCGGCCCTGTCCCTGCCGGAGTCGTACGCCGCCCTCTTGCGCACCGGACGGGTCCCCGTGGTGGGGCGCCTGGAGAGGGGACGGTGCCTGCTCGACCTGCGGGCAGTGCCGCCGGAGGACGACGAGCGGTTGTCCGAGGCCGTGCGATCGGCCGCGGAGAGGTAGGCGTCATGCGGGTCCTGGCCACCGCCGGGCACGTCGACCACGGCAAGTCCGCCCTGGTGCGGGCGCTGACGGGGATGGAACCGGACCGCTTCGAGGAGGAACAGCGGCGTGGACTCACGCTCGACCTCGGCTTCGTGTGGACCCGGCTCGGCCCTGACGGCGAGCACGTCGCGTTCGTGGACGTACCGGGACACGAGAGGTTCGTCGCCACCATGCTGGCCGGCGTCGGACCCGTGCCGGCCGTGCTGTTCGTGGTGGCCGCAGACCAGGGCTGGCAGCCGCAGTCGCAGGAGCACCTGGCGATCCTCGACGCGCTCGGCGTACGGCATGCCGTGCTCGCCGTGACCCGCAGCGACCTGGCGGACCCAGAACCGGTCCGCGCCGATGCCGTCGAGCGCCTGGCCGCCACCTCGCTCGGCACCGTGCCGTCCGTCGCGGTGAGCGCGGTGACCGGCGCCGGACTGGACGAACTACGCGCCGAACTGGCCCGCCTGGCCCGGGCGTTGCCCGTCCCGCACGCCGACGCGGACGCGCGGCTGTGGCTGGACCGCGCCTTCACGGTGCGCGGTCACGGCACTGTCGTGACGGGCACGCTCTCTTCGGGCACCCTGCGCGTCGGCGACCGGCTGGTGACGGGCGACGGCCCGGCCGCACTCAGGGTGCGCGGGCTGCAGTGCCTGCACGAGGAGCGGTCCGCCGTCAGCAGTGTGGCGCGCGTGGCGGTCAACGTGCACGGTCCCTCCGACGGTGCGCTGGGGCGCGGGCAGGTGCTGGTGGCACCGGGCCGTTGGTTGCTCACCGACCTGATCGACGTGCGCATCGTCGGAGAACCGATGCGCGAACTGCCCCGGACGGTCACCCTGCACATCGGCACCGCGGCAATCCCGGTGACCCTACGACCGCTGGGCGAGGACACCGCCAGGCTGACCCTGAGCCGCGGGCTGCCGTTGCGCGTCGGGGACCGGGCGGTGCTCCGGGAGCCGGGGGGGCAGCGCATGCCCTGCGGTGTGACCGTCCTTGACGTGCGCCCGCCACCGCTGTCACGGCGGGGCGCCGGACGGGCCAGGGCGGCGGAACTGGCGGTCATGACCGGCCGTCCGGACGGCGCGGCGGAGCTGCGGCGACGCAAGCTCGTCCGCCACTCGGAGCTGCTGGCGATGGGGGTGCCGCCACCCGCCGCCCCCGTCACGGGAGACTGGCTCGCCGACGAGGCCCACTGGTCGCGGCTGCGCGAGCGCCTGGCCGACGAGGTCGAGCGGTACGCGCAGCAGCACCCCCTGGAGCCGGGCCTGCCGACCGAGGCGGCCCGGCGCCTGCTCGGCCTGCCCGACCGGTCCCTCGTCGACACGCTCGCCGAGACGCCCGGATACCGCGCACTGAAGCGCCGGCAGGGCCGGTTGTACGGCCCCGGCAGCGCCCGGCCGACGCTTCCGCCGCCCGTCGAGGCGGCAGTGGATGCCGTGCGCCGTGCGTTGGAACGGGCGCCGTTCCACGCTCCGGAGGCCGACCGCCTGGCGGAACTGGGACTCAGCCGCAAGGCCGTGGCCGCCGCAGTCTCGGCCGGTGCGCTGCTGCGGGTCGGCGACGGCATCGTGCTGCTTCCCGGAGCGGATGCCCGGGCCGCCGCCGTCCTGGGCCGCCTGCCCCAGCCGTTCACGCTCAGCGAGGCCCGCCGAGCCCTGGACACCACGCGCAGGGTGGCCGTACCGCTGCTGGAGTTCCTGGACGCCCAGGGATACACCGAACGGGTGGATGACCAGCGCCGGTGCTGCAGGCCGGATGCGGGCAGCGGAGGCGGACGGGAATCGAACCCGCCTGCCCGAGATCCTCGGACACCTCGGTTTTGAAGACCGGGAGGGCCACCAGGCACCCACACGCCTCCACCGCGCGCCAGGCTACCCGGCAGCTCCTGCACAGCCGACCCGACCACACCGCGTCGTCCGCACGGATTGCCGATCCCACAGACGGAGTTGGGCGGCACCTTCGACGAAGCCGTACAGCGTTGCCCGACGCGCCGCACACCTGCGTTTGCACCCGACTCGACCCAGGAGATTCGCCATGACCTCGACGCGCGAAACGCCCGTACGGCTCACGCAGTTCGCCCACGGCGGCGGATGTGCGTGCAAGATCCCGCCCGGCGAGCTGGAGGACGTGCTCGGCGGCCTGTCGGCGGCGCTGCCGGCCCCGAGCGACACCCCGCTCCTCGTGGGGCTGGCCACCGGGGACGACGCGGCCGTCATCACGCTGCCCGCGCAGGCGGGGGTGGCCGCGCAGGCGGTGGTGGCCACCGCCGACTTCTTCACTCCGGTCGTCGACGATCCGTACGACTGGGGACGTATCGCCGCGGCCAACGCCCTGTCGGACGTGTACGCGATGGGCGGCCGCCCGGTTCTCGCCGTCAACCTCCTGGCCTGGCCTCGTGACGTGCTGCCGTTCGACCTGGCCCGAGAAGTGCTGCGCGGCGGGCTGGAGGTCGCCGCCGAGGCCGGCTGCCATGTGGGCGGCGGCCACAGCGTCGACGACCCCGAACCCAAGTACGGCATGGCGGTCACCGGCCTTGCCGACCCGCAGCGGCTGTTGCGCAATGACGCCGGCCGGCCCGGCGTGCCGCTGTCGCTCACCAAGCCCCTCGGCCTCGGCGTACTGAACAATCGCCACAAGGCCACCGGCCAGCGGTTCGAGCAGGCGGTGGCGACGATGGTGGCCCTCAACCGGGACGCGGCCGCCGCGGCCCTGGACGCCGGTGCGACCTGCGCCACCGACGTGACGGGATTCGGGTTCCTCGGCCACCTGCACAAGCTGGCGCGGGCCTCGGGCGTCACCGCCATCGTCGACACCGCCGCCGTGCCGTACCTGGACGGGGCCGGACAGGCCGTGCGCGACGGGTACGTCAGCGGCGGCACCCGACGCAACCTGGAGTGGGTGGCCCCGTTCACGGACTTCGGGGGCACGGACGCCGACACCCGGCTGCTCCTCGCCGACGCCCAGACCTCGGGCGGGCTGCTCATCGCGGGCGAGGTTCCCGGAGCGCCGGTGGTGGGGGAACTCGTCCTGCGCGGGCCGCACTCGATCGTGCTGAGGTGAGGCGCGGCGGGCACTTGCCCGGTCCGGCCGGCAGCGGGTGCCGATCTCTTCCTTCAGCAGTGCGAAGAACGACTCGGCGGCAGCGTTGATGCCCCAGCGGATGATCTCGCGGCGCGTTTTGCCCTCGGTGAGGCGTCGCCGCATGTAGTCCTGGGTGCGGCCCTCCCAGCGCAGGGCGAGGCGGGCATCGTCGGGGTGGGCCACCGCCGTGACGCGCAGGTCGGCCACCAGGGACTCCTCCTCGGCCTCGTCGCCCGCCCAGGACCGTACCGGCCAGGCGGCGATGGAATCGACCCGGTGGCCGCCGCTGGAGCGGAACATCCCGGCGACGAGATTGGCCTGGTCCCAGCCGTACGTACGGGGGTCGCCGATGGCGGCGGTCCACAGCCGGTTCCAGCTGACCAGCGTCCAGTCGGCGGCGTAGACCGCGACCGGCGCGTCGCCCAGTTGCTGGACGATCTGCGTGATCTGCCCGCGCAGCCACGCCAATTCCGCCGCCTGACCACGCCGGGCCAGCGCCCACTGATCATGCGTGGCCTTCGTAACACTGCCCGCCCACCGCGCCGACGACTAGCCGGTCAGCTCCCGCTTGCGCACCGCCCATGACGCGGCATCGTGCTCCAGCCGCTGCCCGCACCGCGCCGCGAGGTCACCGGCGGCCAGCCCGCCCAGGAACGCCCCGACCTCACGGAGCGCCGCCGCGTCCGTGTCCGACACCCGCAGCCGGGCCCTAATCGCCCCCCGCAGGGCCGGGCACCACGAACGGATCCGCCAACTCCCGCAACCCGCCCACAGCACCCGCCCCCGACCCCCGCCCCGGCCATCCGCCACCACCCACAACGAACCGCCCACGAGAAAGGTCACACGTTCGGCCCACAAACTCCCGTTCGCCCCATGGGGACACCCGCCCTCGCAATGAACCGCAGCAGTAACGCTCACTCATGGTCGCCGGAACGCGCTTGGGTTCGGTCAAGCGGCAGAAGTTCTGAACCCCCTGACCACGTCGTGCGGCAGGTCCGCCCTGGCCAGCGGATGCGAACCGCCCGTACCCCCTCGGACTCGCTGCGCCTTCAGGATGGAAACCCCTCAGTACTGCTCGGTTTCGATGTACCCGGTGTCGTCGTCGGCGCCGAAGGCGCCCACGGCAGCGGTGGGGTCGAATCCGGGCGGGCTGTCCTTGAATGCCAGGCCCATGCCGGCCAGCTTCGCCTTGACCTCGTCGATCGACTTCGCACCGAAGTTGCGGATGTCGAGCAGGTCCGCCTCGCTGCGCGCGACGAGCTCGCCCACGGAGTGGATGCCCTCGCGCTTGAGGCAGTTGTAGGAACGGACGGTGAGCTCGAGCTCCTCGATCGGCAGCGCGAGCTCAGAGGCTAGGGCGGCGTCCGTCGGGGACGGGCCCATGTCGATGCCCTCGGCGTCGATGTTGAGCTCGCGGGCGAGCCCGAAGAGCTCGACCAGGGTTTTGCCGGCCGAGGCCATCGCGTCACGCGGGCGCATCGCCTGCTTGGTCTCGACGTCGACGATCAGCTTGTCGAAGTCGGTGCGCTGCTCGACACGGGTCGCCTCGACCTTGTAGGTGACCTTGAGCGCCGGGCTGTAGATCGAGTCGACCGGGACCCGGCCGATCTCCTGGCCCACCTGTTTGTTCTGCACGGCGGAGACGTAGCCGCGACCGCGCTCGACGGTCAGCTCCATCTCCAGCTTGCCCGTGGCGTTCAGGGTGGCCAGGACGAGGTCCGGGTTGTGCACCTCGACGCCGGCCGGCGGGGCGATGTCAGCGGCGGTGACCACGCCGGGCCCCTGCTTGCGCAGGTGCATCACGACCGGCTCGTCGTGCTCCGAGGAGACGACCAGTTGCTTGATGTTGAGGATGAGGTCGGTGACGTCCTCCTTGACGCCCGGCACGGTGGTGAACTCGTGCAGCACGCCGTCGATGCGAATACTGGTGACGGCAGCGCCGGGGATCGAGGAGAGGAGGGTGCGACGCAGGGAGTTGCCGAGGGTGTAGCCGAAACCCGGCTCCAGCGGCTCGATCACGAACCGGGAGCGGTATGCGTCCACAACCTCCTCGGTGAGAGACGGACGTTGAGCGATCAGCATGAGGGTGCCTCCAGTTTTCGGCACCCGCTATGTGATGCCGGTCCACCGGGCGGGAGCCCGATGTTGATACGGCAAGGCTAGGGGCCTACGAGCTGAATAGTTCCGTACCACCAGTAATGAGGTGTGGCGAGCGCGCGGCGATCTTCGTTCTGGACGAATACTCCCTCGCCGCATCGGGGGCAGCTCCACAGCCACCGCTCTCCTGGACGGGCTGCATACCGACCCCGAGAGCCCGTTGCGGGGCATCCGCCCCACGTGGTGACCCCGTGATGCAGGCAGCCACTGATCGCCGGAGGCTGAGGGCATGAGCAGCAACCCGCCGACGAAGGCGATCTGGACCGGGGTCATGTCGTTCGGCCTTTATGTTCACGGTCTGGTGGTGCTGCCCGTGAAGCTGTTCGCGGCGACGGAGGAGCACCACCACCGGCTCCGGGAGATCCATCCGGTTGGCGGTGGGCGGATCCGCCACAAGCGCGTCTGCGAGTTCGAGGGCGGTGACCGGGAGAGCTCGTACGAGGACGTGGGCCGGGGCTACGCCCTTTCTCCGGGGGAACAAGCTGTTGCAGCGTAGAGATTCTCGCGTTGATGCAGCGCAGCGCCAGTGTCCGTGATCGTGATCGGCGCAACAGGTGTGGTGCGATCGCTGGATCGGATGACGCCACACTCTTGTCCGAGTCTCCGCAGCGCTTTGCCCATAACCCGCCTCGGCCGACAGCCGAACGGGCCTCATGCCCAGTTGGGTCCGAGTTCAGTGAGCCGCGCGAGCCGGTCCTTGGTGTGCTGTTCCCGCCTGGACCTCATGGCCGAGATCCGTCACGCGGCGCGGTGCGGGATGTCTTGCTCGGTCCAGATGCATTTGCCGTCGTGGTGGTAGCGGGCGCCCCAGCGTCTGGATAGGGCGGCGACGAGTTGCAGGCCGCGGCCGCCCTCGTCGGTGTAGGCGGCGTGGCGGATACGGGGAGTGCTGAGGCTGCCGTCGTAGACCTCGCAGGTCAAGGTGCGGCTGCGCAGCAGGCGCAGGCGGATTGGGCCCTTGGCGTGCCGGATCACGTTGCCGACCAGCTCGCTGGCCAGTAGCTCGGTGGTGATCGCCAGCTCGTCCAGTCCCCAGACGGCCAGTTGGTTTCGGACGTGTTCGCGGGCCTGTCCGGCCGCGCGCGGATCTTCCGGGAGGATCCAGGAGGCGACATCACCGGCGTCGATGGCCCGCGTGTGGGCGATCAGTAGCGCTGCGTCGTCGTTCGTCCGGCCATGGTCGGGCAGCAGGGCCGAGACCACCGTGTCGCACAGGTCGTCCAGGCGCCGGACGTCGTCGTCCTCGTCCGCTGCCGTGAAGGTGGACACCGCGTGCTGGGCGAGGACCTGTTGCAGTCGGGCCAGTCCTTGGTCGACGAACTGGGTGGCGGATTCGACGAGTCCGTCGGTGCACAGGACCAGCAGGCTCTCCTCGGGCAGGAGCATCTGGTGTGTTTCGAACGGTGGTTCGGCGGCCCCCAGCGGCGGGTCGGCAGTCAGGTCGGGCCTGTGGACGGTGCCATCGGGATGGACGACGACCGGTGGGGGATGACCGGCCAGAGAGAACGAACATATCCGGGTGATCGGGTCGAAGACCGCGTAGAGGCAGGTGGCGTAGCAGTCCTCGCCCAGGTCGCTGACCAGGTCGTTGAGACGGCTGAGCAGCTCGTCAGGGGGCATGTCCAGGTCGGCGAGGGTGCGCACCGCGGTGCGCAGCTGGCCCATGGTGGCCGCTTCGGGGATGCCGTGTCCCATGACGTCGCCGATCACCATGGCGACCCGGTCGCCGGACAGCGGGAGCACGTCGTACCAGTCGCCACCGACTTGTTCGCCCCTGCCCGCGGGCAGGTAGCGTGCGGCCGCGCAGGCAGCAGGCAAGCGGGGAAGTGTCCGGGGCAGCAAGGAACGCTGCAGCTCCTGCGCCCGAGCGTGCTCCCCGTCGTACAAGCGGGCCCGTTCCAGCGACTGGCCGACCAGACCACTCAATGCGGTCAGCAGCGTGCGCTCCTCGTCGGTGAAGGAGCGCTGCCGGGTGAACGACACCAGACACATACCGATGGCATTCCCGGAGGCGATCATGGGCAGGAACGCCCACGCGTTCTTCTCGGCCGCCGCCGGAATATTTTTCAGTGCTGGATAGCGTTCGCAGTATTCTGCGGCCGATTCGATGAATCGGGGAGTACAAGTCTCGAAGACATCGGCGGTCACGGAGTAGTCGGTGACTGCGAGCCCGTCGAGCAGGCTGAGGAACTCCTGTGTGTATCCGCGGGAGTCGACCACATGCTGTCGGCCGCTTTCGAACACCCAGACTATGAGCCCGTCGGCGCCGAACGGGGGCAGGACGTGCGCCGCCACGGCCTGCACGACCTCCCGGGAGGTGACGGCCTCGGCGAGCGCCGCGGTCAGCTTGCCCATCCGGACCGTCCGCTCAGAGCCGGCCACCGAACGACAAACGGGCGGTGTGCTGGGCAATTCCTCCAAGCGTGCAGCGACCCATCCCGCCACCGAACGCAGAAAGGATCGCTGTACCTCTTCCGGCTCGCCGCACCCTGCCGTGATCACGGACAGCACACCGATCGGCCCATCGGCACCGAGGAGGGGCACCGCTGCCGTGCCGGCTGCCCCAATACCCAGAATGTCCCCGCTCACCCAGGCGTAGTCACCGCGCCGCATGGCACGTACGGGCGCCACGTCCTGCTCATCGGACAGATCCGCCCACGCCACGGCGATGGCGCTCTCCGCGGCCAACCCGCTGGTCGCAGCCAGGCGCAGCTGGCGAGCGGCAGGATCCCACCAGTGCAGGAACGCGCCCCGGCCATCCAGGCACTCGGTGGCCTGGAGAGCCAGCGTCAGTGTCTCCGTGTCCCGTAGCGCTTTGTACGAGGCGGCCGGAAAGTTCAGCCCTGACTGCTGAGGGTGACTCCCGGCTTTGGCTGCCGCAGGTGCCAACACGCCTCCCGCTCACTCCTGGCTAACAGACCTGAACACGCGGTGACGAGGTGCTCCGCAAATCAGGCAAATATGTCTAAACACTACCCTGCCGCCCGTCCATATCCCCAGCCTCAGACCCAATCGGTGGGGACGGGCTGGTCGGGCAAGGGGACCACTCAGGCCCGGTGCCGGTCGCTGACCGTGTGCTGGGAGATCATCCGGCCGGGCGGTCGACATGCCGCGCCCGGCGTGCCGGAACATGCCCTCGATGCCGCCGGGCGTGCAGATCATCAGCAGGTCGGCGGTGTCCGAGGTGATCCGGTAGCCGTGGGGGACGTTCTTGGGCAGGTAGACGATGCCACCCTCCGGCAGTTCCATATCCTGGTCGTCCGACCACAGCAGCGCGGTGCCCTTGATCAGCATGAAGATCTCGTCCTCGCGGGGGTCCGTGCGGCCGACGGCCTGGCGTCTGCGCCGCCACTGTGACCAGCTTGTGAACGACCGCGCTCCACTCGGAGACGACCCGAAAACCGGGCGGGTCTCGTCGCAGCGCAGGTGGCAGATTCTCAGTGCTTCGCAGTCCGGCCTTGCGGGTCCTCGCCAGTTCCAGACCGGGACCACACGGCGAGGTCTCCGCCGGGCAACGAGACGAAGCGCCGTCCTCGTGGTCCGGCGATCTGCCAAGGTTCGAACGACGTGTCGGCCGAACACGTCAGATGCATGCCACTGTCGAACATCAGGCGCAGGGTGCCGGACTTGAACGCGACCGCGGACAGGACTGCCGCCCCAAACAGTGGAAGAGCCCCAGCTACGTCCTGGACTCCGGCCGCCTGCGGCGGCCTCGTCCTCTACGGCGTACTCGCCACGGGCGAGGACGGCGGTGAGCCGGAACACCGCACCCCCACCGCCTCGGTGACCTACGAGGTGACCGGCCAAGGCACCGCCGACATCACCTAACAGGCCCGCAACGAGGCCGGGAAGGCCACCGCCGGAATGAAGACCCCCGGCCAACCCCGTGGAGGTCTGTGCTTGCCGCGGACGGGCGCCGAGGTGGCCGGACCCGGCGGCTGGGCGGCGCAACACCTTTCGCCGACCCCGACTTCACCGCACCGACGACCGCCGCGGCCCTGGCCCTGCCGATCGCGACCGGCCATGCAGTCCACGCCCGTCGCCGGCGACGATCCCGATCGGCGAGCGGCACGAATCTCCGCTGATTTCGTACGCACCCATTGACGCACCCACAGCCCCCACCTACCTTCCACCGTCGAAGCGCTTCGACGTCACGCATCGAATCGATTCGATGAACGCTGCGTGACGCCCCAGGTACCCATCCGACTCCCCTGGAGGCACTGGATGTTGACGGCACGAAGGCGTGTGGTGGCGACGGCGGCGGTCCTCACCGGATCCCTGCTCCTGGCCTCCTGCGGTGGCTCGGACAGCGGTTCTTCCGACGGCAAGACACTCAAACTGTGGCACTACGAAGCCCCGAACAGCGCGATGGGTATCGCCTGGAACGAGGCCATCAAGGAGTTCGAGGCGAAACACCCGGGCGTGAAGGTGAAGTTCGAGGAGAAGGGCTTCGAACAGATCCAGAAGACCGCGCCTATGGTCCTCAACTCCTCGGACGCCCCCGACATCATGGAATACAACAAGGGCAACGCGACGGCGGGCCTGCTGTCCAAGCAGGGACTCCTCACCGATCTGACCGCCGAGGTCACCAAGCGCGGCTGGGACAAGGAGCTCAGCGCCGGGGTGAAGACCACCAGCCAGTACGACGCAGGCGGCGTCATGGGCTCAGGAAATTGGTACGGAGTACCCAATTACGCCGAATACACCATGGTCTTCTACAACAAGGACCTCTTCAAGAAGTACGGCATCGCCGAGCCGAAAACGTTCGACGACCTCACCGCAGCCATGGACAAGTTCGTCGCCAAGGGCATCACCCCGCTCGCCAACGCCGGCGCCGAGTACGTGGCCCAGCAGTATCTGTACCAGCTGGCGCTGTCGAAGGCCGACCGCTCCTGGGTCGACTCGTACGAGCTCTACAAGGGTAAGACCGACTTCCACGACGCCGCCTGGACCTACGGTGCGACCACCTTCGCCGACTGGGTGAAGAAGGGCTACATCAGCAAGACGTCCAGCGGCTCCAAGGCCGAGGACGCGGGGGTCGCCTTCATCCAGGGCAAGAACCCGATCCTGTTCAGCGGCAGTTGGTGGTACGGCCGCTTCAAGGCGGAGAACAAGTTCGACTGGGGCACCGTGCTGTGGCCGGGGTCGAACCTGACGCTCGGCTCGGGCGGCAACCTCTGGGTCGTTCCCAAGGGCGCCAAGAACAAGGACCTGGCCTACGACTTCATCGACATCACCATGTCGAAGAAGATCCAGAACCTGCTCGGCAACAAGGGCGGCGTGCCGGTCGCGGCCGACCCGTCCGCCATCACCGACCCGCAGGCAAAGACCCTCATCGCCGACTTCAACACGCTCTCCGGACGTGACGGGCTGGCCTTCTACCCGGACTGGCCGGTCGCCGGCTTCTACGACGTCCTCGTCTCCGAGACACAGAAGCTGATCACGGGCAGCGAGAAGCCCGACGCCTATCTGAGCAACGTGCAGAAGGCGTACGACAAGGGCGTGCCGCAGCAATGACGATCACGGTCGAACGGGGTGCGCGGGCCGCCGGCAAGCACCAGCACGCGGGCCCGCGCCTCCCCCGCCCGCGCACGTCGTACATCCTTTTCCTGCTCCCCGGCATCCTCGCCTTCCTCACCGTGATCGTCGTCCCGTTCCTGATGAACACGGGCGTGAGCTTCACGGACTGGAGCGGCGTCGGCTCGCCGAAGTGGACCGGGCTCGCCAACTACCGCGAGCTGATGGACGACTCGGAGTTCTGGGCGTCGTTCCGGCACAGCCTGTTCATGGTCGTCGCCATGGCCGTCGTACCGACGATGCTCGGACTCGTCCTCGCCGCCGCCCTGTTCGACTACATAGGCAAGCACTTCGGCAGCAAGACGGCGGCCGTCCTCCGCGCCTGCTTCTACCTCCCGCAGGTGCTGCCCATCGCAGTCGCGGGCATCGTCTGGAGCTGGATCCTCGCTCCCGACAACGGCGCCCTGAACGCCCTGCTGAAGGCGGTCGGCCTCGGCTCCCTGCAGCAGGACTGGCTCGGTGACCCGGGCATCGCCCTCTACACCGTCATGGGCGTGATGGTGTGGGTGCAGATCGGCTTCCCGCTCGTCGTCTTCATGGCGGGGCTCCAGCGCGTCGACCCGCAGCTGTACGAGGCGGCGGAGCTGGACGGCGCCGGCTGGTGGCGCCGCTTCTGGCACATCACGCTGCCGCAGATCAGACCCGAGATCTACGTCGTGCTGCTGTGGTGCACGATCGCCGCACTGAAGGTCTTCGGGGCCGTCTACGTCCTGACCAAGGGCGGGCCGGGCGGCGCCACCGACGTCCCCTCCTACTTCTCCTTCACCACGTTCTTCGAGAAGACCCAGGTCGGGTACGGCGCCGCCGTCTCCACCGTCCTCACCATGATCATCCTCGTCCTGGCCGTGGTCGGACTGAAGCTCCAGACCCGTGCCGAGGACGCCGAGGAGGGGGTCCGCACATGACCGCCGTACGCCGCTACCCGGTCCTCATCGCGCTCTGCATCGGCGCGGCCTTCATGGTCCTGCCGTTCCTCATCGTCGCGGTCAACGCCGTGAAGTCCCCCACCGAGTACTCCCAGCACGGCCCCCTCAGCCTCCCCAAGGGCCTCTACCTGGACGGTCTGAAGGACTTCTGGTCGCGCGTCGACTACGGCCAGAAGCTCTTCAACTCCGTCCTGATCAGCGGCTCGGTGGCGGTCCTGGCCGCAGTCCTGTCCGTGCTCAACGCCTACGCGATCGGCATCGGCCGGATCAAGGGCCGCACCTGGGCGCTCGCCTTCTTCGTGCTCGCCAACATGCTGCCGCAGGAGGCGCTCGTCTATCCGATCTACTACCTGTGCAAGCAGGTGGGCCTGTACGACACCCGGCTCAGCGTCGTGATCGTCTTCACCGTCGTCCAGGCCGCCTTCGGCACGTATCTGCTCTCCTCCGTCCTCGGGCAGTTCCCGCGCGAGATCATCGAGGCGGCCCGGATCGACGGGGCGAACAAGTGGCAGGTGCTGTGGCGGATCGTGGTCCCGGTCAGCCGTCCGACCATCGGCGTGCTGCTCGTCTTCTTCTTCATCTGGACGTGGAACGAGTTCCTGCTCCCCCTGGTCATGCTGATCTCCAACGACAACCAGACGGTGTCGGTGGCGCTCGGTGTCCTCCAGGGTCAGCGCCTGATGGACGCCACGATGACCAACGCGGCGGCCCTGCTCGGCGTCCTGCCCGCCATCGTCTTCTTCCTCGTCTTCCAGCGGACTCTCACCCGCGGCATCGCCGTGGGTGCCGTCAAGTAGGGGGCACACGCTTGAAGTTCACCGACGGCTACTGGCTGCTGCGCGAAGGCGTCACCGCGGCCCACCCGGTCGAGGTCCTGGACGTGACCGCCTCCCCGGGGGTCCTGGAGATCGACGCGCCGACCCAGCCCATCCGCCACCGCGGCGACCTGCTGAAGGGACCGGTCGTGACGATCAGCGCACACGCGCCGATGCCGGACGTCATCGGCGTCACCTTCACGCACTTCGAGGGCGAGCAGCCCCGGGGGCCGCGGTTCGAAGTGCGGCGGGAGGACGACTTCACACCGCAGGTGGAGTACGACGAGGAGCACGCCACCGTGACCGCGGGCGCCCTGTCCGTGCGCGTCGCCCGCACCGAACCCTGGCACGTCGACTTCCTCGCCCACGGCCGCGTTCTCACCACCAGCGGTCGCAAGGGCATGGGCATCATGCGCGACGCGACCGGCGCCCACTACCTGCGCGAGCAGCTGGACCTTCGCGTCGGTACCTCGGTGTACGGTCTCGGCGAACGCTTCGGGCCGCTCGTCAAGAACGGCCAGGTCGTCGACATGTGGAACGCCGACGGCGGCACAGCGACCGAACAGGCCTACAAGAACGTCCCCTTCTTCCTGACCGACGCGGGCTACGGCGTCTTCGTCGACCACCCGGGCAAGGTGTCGTTCGAGGTCGGCTCGGAGGCGGTGTCCCGGGTCCAGTTCAGCGTGGAGAGCCAGCAGTTGACGTACTACGTCATCCACGGCCCCACCCCGAAGGACATCCTGCGCAAGTACACGGCCCTCACCGGCCGGCCGGCGCTCCCGCCCGCCTGGTCCTTCGGCCTGTGGCTGTCGACCTCCTTCACCACCTCGTACGACGAGGCCACCGTGACCTCCTTCATCGACGGCATGAAGGAGCGCGAACTGCCGCTCTCCGTCTTCCACTTCGACTGCTTCTGGATGCGCGAGTTCAACTGGTGCGACTTCCAGTGGGATCCGCGGGTCTTCCCCGATCCGGAGGGCATGCTGGCCCGGCTGAAGGACAAGGGCCTGCACATCTGCGTCTGGATCAATCCGTACATCGCGCAGCGCTCGCCGCTCTTCGCCGAGGGCAAGGCCCTGGGGCATCTGCTCAGGAAGCCCGACGGGAGCGTGTGGCAGTGGGACCTGTGGCAGCCCGGCATGGCGCTCGTCGACTTCACCAGTCCGGCCGCCCGCGACTGGTATGCCTCCAAGCTGGAGGCAGTGCTCGCGCAGGGCGTCGACTGCTTCAAGACCGACTTCGGCGAGCGGATCCCGGTCGACGTGGCGTACGCGGACGGCTCAGACCCGGAGCGGATGCACAACTACTACACGTACCTCTACAACCGCACCGTCTTCGAGGTGCTGCGCAAGCACCGCGGCGAGCAGGAGGCCGTCGTCTTCGCGCGCTCGGCCACGGCCGGCAGCCAGCGCTTCCCGGTGCACTGGGGCGGTGACTGCGAGGCCACGTACGAGTCGATGGCCGAGTCGCTGCGCGGCGGCCTCAGCCTCGGCATGTCGGGCTTCGGGTTCTGGAGCCATGACATCGGCGGCTTCGAGGGGACGCCGACGCCGGCCCTGTTCAAGCGGTGGCTCGCCTTCGGGCTGCTGTCCTCGCACAGCCGGCTGCACGGATCGTCGTCGTACCGGGTGCCGTGGCTGTTCGACGAGGAGGCCGTGGACGTCCTCAGGCTCTTCACCCGGCTGAAGCTGCGACTCATGCCGTACTTGTACGAGGTCGCCCGCACCGCTCACGCGGAGGGTGTGCCGATGATGCGGGCGATGGTGCTGGAGTTCCCGGACGACCCCGGCTGCGCGCATCTGGAGCGGCAGTACATGCTCGGGCCCGATCTGCTGGTCGCGCCGGTCTTCAGCGACGACGGGGACGTCTCGTATTACGTGCCTGAGGGCACCTGGACCCACTACCTGAGCGGGCAGAGCGTGACCGGGCCGCGCTGGGTGCGCGAGCGCCACGGGTTCTCCAGCGTTCCGCTGCTGGTCAGACCAGGTGCGGTGATCCCGGTGGGCGCGGTGGCCGACCGGCCCGACTATCCGTACGCCGACGGGGTCACCCTGCGCGCCTACGGCCTCGAGCGCGGGGCGCGGGTGATGGTGCCGGTGGGTGAGGTGACTTTCACCGTCGTCCGGGAGGGGGACACGCTACGGGCCTCCAGCAGTGATCCGGCGACCGACTGGGCGCTGGCTGCCGGTGAGCGGATCGTGCGGGCGGCGGCGGGGACCGGATTCCTGTCGCTGGAGCTGGAGTCGGAGTGATGGTTTCTCCCCCACTGGAGCTGGACTGACCATGGTGAAGATCACGGACGTGGCGCGGCACGCGGGTGTCTCCCCCAGCACCGTCTCGTACGCCCTGAGCGGCAAACGCCCGATCTCCGAGGAGACCCGGCGGCGCATCGAGGCGTCCATCCGCGAGCTGGGCTACCGCCCGCACGCCGGCGCCCGCGCGCTGGCCAGCAGCAGGTCGAACGTGCTGGCGCTGGTGATTCCGCTGCGGTCAGGTATCCACGTCCCGGTGGTCATGCAGTTCGCGGTCTCGGTGGTGACCACGGCACGGACGCACGACCACGACGTGCTGCTGCTCACCCAGGAGGAGGGCGAGGAAGGACTGCGCAGGGTCGCAGACACGGCGCTCGTGGACGCGTTGATCGTCATGGACGTACAACTCCACGACCCTCGGCTGCCGCTGCTGCGCACCCTCGACCGGCCCTCCGTGATGATCGGGTTCCCCCAGGACCCGGCGGGCCTGACCTGCATCGACCTCGACTTCAAGGCGGCGGGCGAGCTGTGTGTGGAGCGGATGGCGGGGCTCGGGCACCGGGTCGTGGCGCTGGTCGGGTCGCCGCCCGAGGTCTATGTGCGCGAGACGGCGTTCGCGCAGCGGGTGGTGCAGGGGTTCACGGCGGCCGCCGACCGCAACGGGCTCACCTCGTCCATCCACCCGTGCGAGGCCTCGCCCGCCGCCGCACGCCGGATCGCCGAGCAACTGCTGCGCGAACAGCCCGGGCTGACCGGGGTCGTCGTGCACAACGAGGCGGTTCTGGAGCCGCTGATCGACGCCTTCGAGCAGCTCGGTCTGCGGGTCCCCGGCGACCTGTCCATCACCGCCATCTGCCCCGACGAACTCGCCGAGTCCCTCCGCGTCCCCCTCACCTCGGTCGCCCTGCCGTCCGCCGAGCTGGGCGCGCGGGCCGTGGAGCTGCTGATGAAGAAGCTGGACGGCACGGCCGTACCCGAGGCGACGCTCCTGCCGCCCCGGCTGACGGAACGCGCGAGCACGGCGCCACGCAACGCGCCCTGAAGTTCCTCATGTGCAAGGCACTCACCGAAGGAGCCGTGACATGCAGAAACGCGCAAGAAGAAGGAGAACCACGCTCGTCGTCGCGCTCGCACTCGTGGCCGGCCTCTCGGTCGCCGCCCCGGCCGGCGCGGACGACCCCGCGTACCCCTTCCGCAACCCGAACCTCGCCGCCGACAAGCGCGTCGACGACCTGCTCACCCGTCTGACACTCGACGAGAAGATCTCCCTCCTCCATCAGTACGAGCCGGCGATCCCGCGCCTCGGCATCCAGGCGTTCCGCACCGGCACCGAAGCCCTGCACGGCGTGGCCTGGCTCGGCAAAACGACCGTGTTCCCGCAGGCGATCGGGCTCGCCTCCACCTGGGACCCGGCGCTGATCCGGCAGGTCGGCTCGGCGGTCGGCGACGAGGCGCGCGGCTTCCAGCAGCAACGCCCGGCCAGCTGGGGCCTCAACCTGTGGGCGCCCGTGGTGAACCTGCTGCGCGACCCGCGCTGGGGCCGCAACGAGGAGGGGTACTCCGAGGACCCCTACCTCACCGGCTCGATCTCCACGGCGTACGGCACCGGCCTGACCGGCGGCGACCCGAACCACCTGAAGACGGCCCCGACGCTGAAGCACTTCCTCGCCAACAACAACGAGGTCCAGCGCGACACGACGTCCTCCGAGCTGCGCCCGCGTGTGCTGAAGGAGTACGACGAGCAGGCCTTCAAGCCGGCGATCGAGGCAGACGCGGCCACCGGCGTGATGTCGTCGTACAACTTCGTCAACGGCCGCCCGGATACGGTGAACCCGGCCCTGGACGACACCGTGCGCACCTGGACTTCGCAGGACCTGCTGAACGTCACCGACGCCTTTGCGCCGGGCAATCTGGTCGGCAGCCAAAAGTACTACGGCACGCAGGCCGAGGCGGACGCCGCCGCGCTGAAGGCGGGCATCGACACCTTCACGGACAACGACACGGACTCCGGACCGACGACGACCGCGATCAAGTCGGCTTTGTCCCAGGGCCTGTTGAAGGAGTCGGACATCGACGAGGCCGTGGGGCATGTGCTGAACGTCCGCGTCCGGCTGGGCGAGTTCGACCCCGGCGGCGGCAGGTACGGATCCATCGACGCGTCCGTCATCGACAGCCCGGCTCACCGGAAGCTGGCGCGCGAGGCGGCCACCGAGGCTGCGGTACTGCTGAAGAACGACGGCGTGCTGCCGCTGAGGAAGTCCGGCAGCGCGGCCGTGGTCGGCCCGCTGGCCGACACCCTGTACACGGACTGGTACTCCGGCACTCTCCCGTACGCGGTGACGCCCAGGGACGGCATCGCGTCGAAGCTCGGCACCTCCGTGGCGAGCAGCGAGGGCGTGGACCGTATCTCGCTGAAGGACACGGCGACCGGGAAGTACGTCACGGCGGGAACGGGCGACGCGGGCGCCGCCCTGAAGGAGACCACGGACTCGGGGCCGGGTTCTCAGTTCGACGTGTTCGACTGGGGATCGGGCATCGTCACACTCCGCTCGGCCGCCAACGGAAAGTACGTCGGCTACAACTGGTCGAACTTCGTCAACGACCAGACGCAGCCGAACGGCTGGTTCGTGCAGCAGCAGTTCAAGCTGGAGCGGCAGGACGACGGGACGTACCTGCTGCGGTACGCGGGCTACGAGACCGGCGAGTCTTGGTGGTCGAACCCGGTCTACCTCGGCCCGGCCGGCGACGACGGCACGCTCGGCCTGGTCGACAAGGACAAGGCCGCGCACTACACGAAGGACATCGTGCGCAATGGCGTCGACGAGGCGGTCGCCGCGGTCAAGGGCAAGGACACGGCGGTCGTGGTCGTGGGATCGATGCCCTCGATCAACGGGCGCGAGGCCCACGACCGCACGGACATGGGGCTTGCCCCGTCGCAGGAGGCCCTGGTCAAGGCGGTCCACCGGGCCAATCCTCGGGCAGTGGTGGTCGTCGAGAACAGCTACCCCACGACGCTCGGCTCCCTGCAGAAGGAGGTCCCGGCCCTGCTGTGGACCACGCACGCGGGCCAGGAGACGGGCAACGCACTGGCCGATGTGCTGTACGGCGACGCCAATCCGGCGGGCCGCTTGACGCAGACCTGGTACAGGTCGGAGTCCGACCTCCCGTCCATCCTGGACTACGACATCATCAAGGCCGACCGCACCTACGAGTACTTCAAGGGGCAGCCGCTGTACCCGTTCGGGTACGGACTGTCGTACACGAGCTTCCGCTACGGCGAGCTGAAGCGGGTCGACGACGGCTACGAGGTGCCGGTGACGAACACGGGCAGCCGGGCGGGCGACGAGGTCGTGCAGCTGTACGTCCATCAGCGGGTGTCGCGTGACAAGCAGCCGCTGAAGCAGCTGAAGGCGTACGCTCGGGTGTCGCTGAAGCCGGGTGAGACGAGGACGGTACGGCTGAAGCTGCGGACTTCGGACCTGGCGCACTGGGACGTCACCCGCTCGAAGTGGGTCGTGGAGACGGGGACGTACGACGTGATGGTGGGCGCGTCGTCGGCGGACATCCGCGCACGTACGTCGCTCATGGTTCGGGGCGAGACGATCCCGCCCCGTGACCTCTCGAAGGCGACCCGCGCCGAGAACTTCGACGACTACGACGCGATCAGCCTGGTGGACGAGTCGAAGGCGCGCGGGACGGCGGTGGCCGCGACGGCCGACGGGGCGTGGCTGAAGTTCGCGGACACACGGCTCGGCTCGGGCGCGTCGACGCTGACCACCCGACTGGCGGGCGCCTCCGGCACGCTGGAGGTGCGCCTCGGCTCTCCCACCGGCACGTTGGCCGGTAGGGCGCACTTCGAGGGCACATCGTCGCCGTACACGTACAAGACGGTGACGGCCCCGCTGACGGCCGCGGCGAAGGGCCGCCGGGACGTGTACCTGGTCCTGAGCGGCGGCCTTCGCCTGTCGACGTTCAGCCTGCGCTGACGGGCACGGTGTCGATCGCGTACCGGCTCAGCCAAGGCCCCAGGGCCGCCCGAGCCGGTACGCGGCGCCCGCTGGCGCGGTGGCCGCGGAAGACCCGCCACATCAGTTGACCGGCCAGGCGATCGGCCGGTCACCGTGCGAGCTGACCACCAAAGTGCACCTGGCGGTGATGGCTGTGGCTTGCCGCCGGCCATGGTGGTCACGCCGGGCATCGTTAACGACTCCACGATGTTCGGCACGGTGATGGACGCGGTGCTGGTGCCCCGCCCGTCCGCGGGCAGCCTCGCCGCACTCGCACTGCCGTCGTGGCAACAGGCCGCAGCGACCATCCGAACCAGATCAACAATCGCCGCACCCTTCCCCGCATCTTCGCCGGATGGCCCCGCAATTGCCGAGGCAGTCACGGCCACCGCCCGGCTCACAGCGTGGCGCGGCACTGACCCATCCGGCCGAATCTTCGGCTGCCCTCGGGGTCAACCAACGGGAGGCGCGGAAGGAAACCAATGTGAATGATCTGCTCACCAAGGCCATCGAAGCCCATGGCGGGATCGAACGATGGCAGGTATTGACCCAGGCGCAAGCCACCCTTGTCAGCGGTGGCGACCTGTTCGCCATCAAGGGCCTGCCGCAGGACGCCACGCCGCGCACGATGACCGTCCGGCTGCACCAGGAGCACGCCTCGGTGCACCCCTTCGGGGCTCCCGACCAAAAAACCGACTTCACGCCCGGACGAGTCAGCATCAAAAAGCTGGACGGGCAAGTGGTGGCCGAACGCAAAGACCCTCGGACGTCATTCACCGGACACACACTGAAGACCCCCTGGGACGCGCTGGACCGCGCCTACTTCAACGGCTATGCGCTGTGGACCTACCTCACCACGCCCTTTCTTCTCGCCATGCCCGGCTTCACGGTCACCGACATCGAGCCGTGGCGGGAAAGAGACGAGGTCTGGCCAGGACTGCGCGCCACCTTCCCGCCTCAGATCGCCAGCCACAGCACCCAGCAGGACTTCTACTTCGGCCCCGACCGGCTCCTGCGGCGCCACGACTACCACGTCGACGTAGCCGGCGGATTCGCCGCCGCACAGTACGTCTACGACTACGCAGAGGCGGACGGCATCATGCTGCCGACCAAGCGCCGGGCCTACCGCCGCGACACCCTCGGTCGCCCGCGCATGGACCAAGTCATGGTTTCGATCGACCTCAGTGACATCCACTTCACCTGACAGAGCCCCCGGTCGATGCGCCGCCTCTGTGACTGCGTGTTCGGCACACCCGGCCTCTTCAGGTAACCGGATTTGCCGAGACCGGCTGAATCGGCCGTACGCGACAGGACTGTGACATCCCAAACGGCCCAGACCACCGACGCTCGGTCCCGGCGGCCGCAGCGGGCTGCCGGGGCCGAACTTTGTCCGTACCGGTTCACTTTACGAAGCGGTACTTCAGGTGGGTGGCGAGGGGCGTGTCGACCACCCTGACCGGCTCGAGGTTCCGCTGCCCGGCGCCCAGTCCCTCGAAGAGCGGCAGCCCCTCTCCCAGGAGCGCGGGCACCACGTGCAGCTGCAGCTCGTCGATGAGCCCCTCCCTGAGGTACTGCTGCACCGTGCTCGCCCCGCCCGCGATGTCGACGTTCCTGTCCCCGGCGGCGGCCCTGGCCAGGTGGGAGCTTCCGCCAGCGGGAACGGATCTTCTTCAAGTGGCCGCGGACCAGGCCGGAGACCAAGTCCAGGGTGGCGCTCGACAGCGGCAGGCGGCACTGGTAGACGAGCCCCTCGGAGCCCTCGACGGGGCGGTCGTTCATTCGCACGGGCACCCCAACTCCCGTCGAGGGCCCTCGCGTTACGCCGACATCCGGCCGGTGTCCGCCATGGCGGCGGCTGCGGCAGAACGATGAAACGGCCGACAGGAGTGCAGTGCAGCCAGCCCCGGTCCGCCAAGCGCCTGAGCTTGTCGCGCACCGGCTCGACCTGCCCGGGCCCGGTGCCCTTACCGAGCTTGACGCTGACGTCCTTGGCCGGGACCGGATCCGCCACCGCGGACACGATCTTCATGATCGCCCGATAGTCGGCAGGCAGCGCGCTCTCGTCCACGCCCGGCCCGCGGTGCGGGACCAGCAGCATCCCGCCCGCCCCCGGACCTGCCGTCACCCGCTCCAACTCGGCGGCCACGACCGGATCGTCGACCTGTCCGCTCCGCTCGGCCTCAATGAACTGCCCGATCACCACCTCGGCGGCCTCCAGCCGGGCCACCTCGGCATCGATCTCGGCGAGCTCCTTGCCCAGCCGCTCGGCGCGGTCGGCCAGCACCACCCGCCGCTCCATCACCCACACCAGTACATCCGCCAGCAGCAGCCCCTTCCCACCCCCGCTCCCTTCGGAGCCTACGAGGCGTCCGGAGCCCGACACCGCGATTCCGACGAAGAGGCCGCACGACGGACGATCACCTGCTAGCGATCACACCCACGACCAGCACGAGCACCCCATCCACAACCCACGCCTGCCCCCTGACCTGCAACTTCAAGATGAAACAAGCTCACTGGGTTTCGACGGAAGGCCGACCCGTGCACATCAGGACAAAAATAGGCATGATATCAATTCTCACCTAAAATTGGCGCTCTGCGCCTAATGCCCGTCTTGCTGTCGGCTCCTAACCTCGTCTGCATGGACGCGATCAGACGCAATCCGATCCCCTCACCCTGGAAGGAACGCAGCAAATGAGCGCGACGCAAGGCACAGCACAAGGCATGGGCGAGGGCGTCCTGGGCGCCGTGGGCCCGGCCGGGAACGGGCAGGTGGTGCAGCCGCCGGTGCTGGGCGGCCCCGAGCACTCCGACTACTACCTGCTCGGGGAGCTCCTCACGGAGGAGCAGCAGCAGCTCCGGCACAAGGTCCGGGAGTTCATGGACCAGGAGGTCATCCCGGTCATCAACCCCTACTGGGAGCGCGCCGAGTTCCCGCACGACCTGGTGCCCAAGCTGGCGGAGCTGGGCATCGCCGGCTTCCAGATCCCCGGCTACGGCTGCCCGGGGATGAGCAATGTGACAGCCGGGATCGTGATCATGGAGCTGGCCCGCGGCGACCTGAGCATGTCCACGTTCATGGGCGTCCACTCGGCCCTGGCCATGACCTCCATCGCCCTGCTGGGCTCGGAGGAGCAGAAGCAGCGGTTCCTGCCCCCGATGGCGCGGATGGAGAAGATCGGTGCCTTCGGCCTGACCGAGCCCGCGCACGGTACGGACGTGGTCAAGCTCCAGACGGAAGCCCGCCGGGACGGTGACTCGTACGTGCTGAACGGGTACAAGCGGTGGATCGGTAACGCCACCTTCGCCGACTACGTCATCATCTGGGCCCGCGGAGAGGACGGGCACGTGGGCGGCTACGTGGTCGAGAAGGGCACGCCCGGGTTCGACGCCCAGGTCATCACGGGCAAGACGGCCCTGCGCTGCGTGCAGAACGCCCAGATCTCCCTGAAGGACGTCCGAGTGCCGGCCGAGAACAAGCTGGTGGGCGGCAAGACGTTCCGCGACACTGAGAAGATCCTGCTGGCCTCGCGGTACTGCGTGGCCTGGGAGTCGGTCGGCGCGGCCATCGCGGGCTACGAGAACGCCCTGGCGTACGCCAAGGAGCGCAAGCAGTTCGGGATGCCGCTGGCTGCCTTCCAGCTCATCCAGTACCGGCTGGCGCGGATGCTGGCGGACATCACCGACATGGTGTGCATGCAGTTCCGGCTCGCCCAGTTGATGGACGAGGGCAAGTACTCGATGCCGCGGGTGTCCCTGGCCAAGATGCACTACACCGAGAGGGCAAGGGCCATCCTCTCCGACGCCCGCGACATGCTCGGCGGCAACGGGATCATCCTCGATTACCACGTGGCCCGGCACCTGTGCGACATCGAGGCCATCGACACCTACGAGGGCACCGACACCGTGCAGGCACTGATCGTCGGCCGCGACATCACCGGCTACAACGCCTTCGCGCCTGTGGCACCGAGCCCGAGCCCGGGTCACTGACCCGCCGGCCGGCGCCCCGGCCGACCGGGGGCGGCCACCGGCGCCGCGCGCGGGCCCTGCCGAGAAAGGATCTGTCATGGCGGACACGCCCCTGCTGGAGGGACTGCACGTCGTGGACCTCGCCAGCTTCATCGCCGGCCCCGCCGCGGCCACGATGCTCGGCGACTTCGGCGCCGACGTCGTCAAGGTGGAACCACCCCACACCGGCGACTCCTACCGCGCGCTCAGCCGCGTCCCTCCCAACCCCGGCGTCGACGGGGTCAACTACCCCTGGCAGCTCGACAACCGCAACAAGCGCAGCATCGCCCTCAACCTCAAGTCGCCCGGCGCCAGACCCGTACTGGAGCGACTGGTGAAGTGGGCCGACGTGCTCGTGACCAACTTCCCGCCCCGCACCCGGGCCAAGCTGGGACTGAACTACGACGACCTGGCCCCCCTCAACCCCCGGCTGGTCTACGCCGACGTCACCGGCTTCGGTGAGGAGGGTCCGGACGCGCACCTGCCCGGGTTCGATGTGACCGCGTACTGGGCGCGCAGCGGCCTGATGGACTACACGCGCCAGCGCGACGGGGCACCCGCGATGCCAGTGTTCGGATCGGGCGACCACCCCACGGCCGTCTCCCTCTACGCGGGCATCATGACCGCGCTGTACCGACGGGGGAAGACCGGCGAGGGCGCCCGCGTCACGGCGTCGCTGATCGCCGAGGGCGCCTGGGCAGCGAGCATGTGGGTGCAGGCCGCACTCGCCGGCGGCAAGGCCCCCCGGCCCGCCGACCGGACCGACCCGCCGAACGCGCTCGCCAGCGCCTACCGCACGGCGGACGACCGCTGGCTGCTGCTGGCCTTCGCCAACGAGGACAAGCAGGTTCCCCTGTTCCTCCAGGCCATCGGCCACCCCGAGGCGGCGCAGAACCCAGACTACGCCGACACCCCGAGCCGCCGCGCCCACGCCGCCGAGATCGCCGCCCTGCTCGACAAGGCCTTCGCGACCCGGACCCTCGCCGAATGGCGCGAGCTGCTCGACGGCGCCGGTCTCACCTACGGAGTCGTCCAGACTATCGAGGAGTTCGCCCGGGATCCCCAGCTCGCGGCCAACGGGATCGTCGTCCCCATCGAGGACGGCAGCGCCGAGCCGCACCTGACGATCGACAGCCCCGTGCGGCTGGACCAGGAGCGGAAGGTCCCGCCGCGCCCCGCCCCCGACCTGGGTGAACACACCGACGCGGTGCTGCGCGACCTGGGCTACGACGACGCCGCGATCGCGGAACTGCGCGGGGCGGAGGTGGTCGACTGAGGGCACGTCCGCCCAGGTACGACACGGGGGGAGAGAGAAGGGAACCAGCATCATGACCGAGGCCACTTTGCGCAGGGTCTCCAGATGGATGCCGAGGCTGTGAGCGATGTCGGTGAGGGACCGGTCCGTCGACGAGCGCACCAGGTCCACTGCGTCCCGCTTGAACTCTTCGGGGTAGTTCTTCCGCTTTGCCACCTTGGATCACTTCCCCTGGATGACAAAACATCCAGCGCCCAGGTGTCGGAATTTCGGGGGTCACTCCAGCCGTGAGCCCACACCTGCGCGAGCTGCAGGACACGGCACTGAAGGAGGTCGACGGGCTGCTGCGCGCGGTCAGCATCAAGCGGCTCGGCCTGCGAGGTCGGCGCCCACTCCCGGCTGCGGACTCTCTCCCTGACCCCGACTACAGCACCCGCTGACCAGAGCGCCGAGACTACTGCTCGTCCTTCGGCGGTGGGTGCTCGGCCAGCGGGACCTGCGGATTCTCTGGGTCGGCCGCGGGCAGTGCGAGGTATTCAAGGACGGCAGCATTGTCGCCCGTCGCGTTCGCCTGCGCTCTGCTCGTGCTCCCCGAGCTATCCCATCGGCTGGCGCACTCCTTCTGGCTCGGACTGGAGTAGAGGGTGCTACGGCGTTGGCGATCTTCCGTCGCTGCAAGGGCAGACCCTCGCTGCGCCCGGTCGAGTATCTGCCCGACGGGACCTACTTGGGAGGATGAATCTGGGCGGGCAATAAGACGCGCATCCTGGAGGGGTGCTGGTCCGGGTGATCGAGTATCGCGTTGACGGTGGCGACGTGGTCAGGCTGTTGACTGATCTGCTGAACCCGGAGGCTTCTCCAGCCGCGGAGTTGGCGGGGCTCTACCATGCGAGGTGGGAGGCGGAGTCGGCGTTCCGGCAGATCAAGACTTTCCAGCGTGGGCCGGTTGAGGTCCCGCGCTCGGGAGACCCGAATCTGGTGCGGCAGGAGCTCTGGGCGCACCTGGTCGTGCGCCACTGCTTCACGGGGTCATCGTGTTTCTGGCCGACGACGTGGAGGAGTCTACGGCGGGGTCTTGCCATCCCGCAGAGAACCCTTCGCCCCAAGGGGCCGCCCCCATGAACGCCCGTCCGGCCAGCCCGAGGACGACCGGATACAGTGCGCGAGACGGCAGCCTGGTCAGAGAGGGGAAGCGTGACCGACACCAGCAACACCCGACCCGCCGACAGCGAAGCGCAAGTTCCGCGGCAGAGCCGACTGCACCGCCTGATGCGCTACATCCCCCTGATCGCCCCCGTCCTGCTGTGGGCTGTGCCCTGCTGGGTGCTCCTGCACACCGGCCAGCACTGGTCGCTGCCCGTCACGCTGGTCGGCACCGCCCTGTTCGCCCTCGGCCTCATTGGTATGCCGCTCGCGATGGTGCGCGGCCACGGCCGGCGTCAGCAGGACCGGGCGGCGATCGTCGGTGACACCCTGCTGGGCACCAGCTGGGTTCTGTTCACCTGGTCCGTTCTGCTCGGGGTCCTATTGCGGCTCGCCCTGACCGTGGCCGGCGTCGGCGAGAGTCAGGACCGGGCCCGAATCGTCACGTGGACCGTCCTCGGCATAACCGCCGTACTACTCGCCTGGGGGTACGCCGAAGCCCGCCGCGTGCCACGCGTGCGCCGACTCGACGTGCAACTCCCGCGACTGGGTGCCGGGTTGGACGGCATCCGCGTCGTCCTCATCACCGACACCCACTACGGCCCACTCGATCGCGCTCGCTGGTCGGCACAGGTATGCGAGACGGTGAACACTCTGGAAGCCGACCTGGTCTGCCACACCGGCGACATCGCGGACGGCACGGCCGAACGCCGCCGCGCCCAGGCCGTCCCACTCGGTACCGTGCGGGCCACCCGAGCCCGTGTATACGTCACCGGCAACCACGAGTACTACAGCGAGGCCCAGGGCTGGGTCGACTTGATGGACGAGCTGGGCTGGGAGCCGCTGCGCAACCGCCATCTGCTGCTCGAACGCGGAGGCGACACCCTCGTGGTCGCCGGCGTGGATGACGTCACCGCCGAGTCCTCCGGCCTGGCAGGCCACCGCGCCCACCTCGCCGGAGCTTTGAACGGCGCCGACCCCGACCTACCTGTCCTGCTCTTGGCACACCAGCCCAAGTTCGTCGACCGGGCGGCAGCCGACGGCATCGACCTCCAACTCTCCGGCCACACCCACGGCGGCCAGATCTGGCCCTTCCACCACCTGGTCCGCATCGACCAGCCCGCCCTCGCCGGCCTTAGTCACCACGGCACCCGCACCCTCCTCTACACCAGCCGCGGCACCGGCTTCTGGGGCCCGCCGTTCCGCGTCTTCGCCCCCAGCGAGATCACCCTGCTCGTGCTCCGCTCCCCGCACCTGCCCACCTCGCCGTAGCACTGGGCGGCCCAACACATCCGCTTGGAGCTGTCCACGAGCTGAGCGGTGCGGCGTCGACAGATGACCAGACTCGTCTCGCTGAGGACAAGATCCGGACCATTCCCGGGCCGACGGCTCCAACGAGCCACACGTGGCCACGTTTTACGCAGGTCAGCGACGCGTGACGCCTGTACCACCAGCAGACGAAGAACCTACTGGTCTCGTACCAGCCGAAGAAGCTGGGCTTCTTCTAGACACAGAAAAAGGGCGCCTGACCAGGGCAGATGCCCGTCAGGCGCCCTTCTGAGCGCACACTTGAGCAGTGAGTCGAAAGGTGACCTTATTTCCGCTATCCCCCACCGGTATCCCAGCTCTGACCAGTAGTTCCGGGGCATTTCCGGGCCATGGCCCCGCTAAGGCACCCCCAGGGCCGTCTGTCGGGGTCTCCCACCGCTGCACGGACTCCTCGATCAGCCGGTTGGCATGGTTCCGCGCTTCGGCCAGGAACTTGGCGTAGTAGCGGAAGAGGACCTGGATGCTCTGCCCGGCTCGGCGCGCGCACTCGGCGCGGTCGACTCCGGAGGCCAACCAGAACGAGATGCCGGCGTGCCGCAGGTCGTAGGGGCGCTTCGCCAGCTCAAGGGCGTGCTCGTCGAGCGTAAGAACAGCCTCACGCGCTCGCGCAACATGCGGACGAGCACAGGAGGGATCGGCACCGGCCGCGTGGCCTTGGCTGCCCGCCGTTTCAGGGAGTGCAAATCCGCATCCCCGCCGGACGGTCGGGCCGACCTGGTCTGGTCTGTCGCACCGAGCCGTTCGGCACAGTCCAACGCCCTTTGGCCGCACTCGGTGGTCAGAGTCACCACGCTCATACCTCAGCCGGCGCCTCCTTCAAGCCCGGCCGTGGCGGTTCGTCGCTCGACCCGCTGCCGGTCGAGGCCGCGCACGCTGGTCACTGCAAAGATCCACACAGCGAGCAGAATCCCGGCTTTGGTGACGTTGCTGCGAGCCTGGATGGATTACGCCGTCGCCGCCTCGACATCACCTTCGCGAGGCACGCCCTTGCCGACCCGGCCGGACTCTCATCAGTCCCTCGTTGGCCCGTACTGCGTCGCCGGATCCTAGATCGCTCTTAATTTTGTAGGTCAACAGCTACTAAGGAGTTACTAGTTCGCTATTGAACCCCTCGCAACAACCATCCTGCTCGGGGTGACACCATGCCTTCGCGTGGCCCCGAAACCGGGGATGAGCCTGAAACAACCAACCCTCCAGCAGCGTCTTTCGCCGCCCTGGTCACCGCACGCCTTTCGGTCTCCCTAGCGGGGCACAGCCCGGAGTCCCCTGCCGGTTTCAGGCGCGCTTCCTGCACGCAACAGGGCGAACCAGGGAGCGGGATCGTGCGGCACCGATGCGCGGGCGCGGGCGGAGCGTCTCCGCAGAGGTCGGCCGCCGATGGGTCTGCCAGTGCCCGGGCACACTCAAGGAGCTCATCGTCGCTGGCCCAGGTACCGGGTTCGGCTGATTGCACGTTATGCAGTCACCCTCGGTATGGCCGAGCCTGTCCCCCGGCACCGCCGGTGTGCCGGCGTCGGCCCAGCCGATCAGCAGCAGCGGGCCAACCGCGTCGAAGGCCGCCCGCAAATGTTCTGCGCTTTGTCTGTCGCCGCGTTCCGCGCGCAGACACGCCGGCGGCATCGCCCGCACCGACACACGCTGCACAGGGGCGCCGCAGCGGGCACAGCGACGGATCCTGACAGCATCGGCCTGTCGGTCGCGGACGCCTCCCACCTCCTGTGGATATCACGCCCTGTTGAGCTCGTTCACACGTATTCCGCCGCCGCGTCCAGCAGCCAGTCCGTCAGGTAGCCGGCAAAGGACGAACGGACCAGTACCCAGAATCCGGCCTTGGGTTCGTCCCTGGCGACCAGCACGATCTGTGTGCGGGCCAGGGTGGTCTGGGCGCAGCATCCGGCTCCGAAGATACGCGGGTGAAGATCCAGGGGGCAGCCATGTGCCAGCAGGTCACGGGCGCGTGGACCCGTGACGAGGAGGGTGGTGCGCTGGGCGGAGACGTCGGTGACAGCCACGGGCTCGTCGCCGCTCGCCGCCCTGATCCGGCTCTCCAAGTCCCGCTGACCGCCGGTCGGGCCCACCACCAGCCATTCGTCGGGGCCTAGCCATACAGCGGTCAGCTCGCCGGCGCGTACGACGGTGTTGGGTTCGAGGGGCAGCTGGAGGCCCAGCGCGAGCCCGACGGCGTCCGCTGCCGCTCCCTTGGTGTCGAGCCGGACGTTGACCTGGGCCAGGAAGGGGAGTTCGGCCAGCCGGACCGCGCCCCCAGAGGTGCGCGTCGCGGCGGCCAGGCGGTCGGCAGCATGCGACAGGGGACTGCGGCGCGGGATGGTAAGGGCGGTGTCAGCCATCGCGGCGGGCTCCCTCGGGGTCGTAGATGACGGGGCTTGCGACGGTCACCGGAACCAGTCGGTCGCCCACGGGGGCGTAGAGCCGCTCGCCGATGCGGTCCCGGCCGCCCTTGACCAGGGCGAGGGCGAAGGTCCGGCCGAGCGCCGCGCTGCGGTAACTGGAGGTGACGTGGCCGAGCATCGGGACGGGCGGGGCGGGCAGCACGCTGTCAGCAACCAGCTGCGTGCCTTCGGGGAGGAAGGCGCCCGGATCCTCCGGGAGCAGGCCGACCAGGTGCTTGCGGTCGGGGCGGACGGCGTCGGCGCGGGCGTAGGAGCGCTTGCCGATGAAGTCGGGCTTCTTCTTCGACACCGCCCAGCTCATGCCGAGGTCGTGCGGAGTGACGGTGCCGTCGGTGTCCTGGCCGATGATCGGGTAGCCCTTCTCCGCGCGCAGGACGTGCATGGTCTCGGTGCCGTACGGGGTGATGCCGAACGGGGCACCGGCCTCGTACAGCGCCTCCCACAGGGCGAGCGCCTCCCACGGTGACACATTGATCTCATAGGCCAGTTCGCCGGAGAAACTGATCCGGCACACCCGGGCCTCGACGCCCGCGACGGTCGTGTCCCGCCACGCCATGAACCGGAAGCTGTCGTTGTCCACCGCCAGCGCCGGCGCGAGCGTCCCCAGCACCTCGCGGGAACGGGGGCCGACCAGGGCGACGGTGGCCCACTGTTCCGTGACGGAGGTGCAGTGGACGCGCAGCTCGGGCCATTCGGTCTGCAGCCATTCCTCCATCCAGTCCAGTACGGCGGCCGCGTTGCCCGTCGTGGTGGTGACCAGGAAGCGGTCCGGTGCGAGGCGGATGACGGTGCCGTCGTCGAAGATCATGCCGTCCAGGTGGCACATGACGCCGTAGCGGATCATGCCGACCTTCAGGTTGCTCATCATGTTGGTGTAGAGCCGGTCGAGGAAGACGGCGGCGTCCGGGCCCTGTACGTCGATCTTGCCGAGGGTGGAGGCGTCCATGAAAGCGACGCCGTCTCGGGCCGCGGCGCACTCGCGTAGCACAGCCGTCTCCATGTCCTCGCCGTCCTGTGGGTAGTACCAGGGCCGCTTCCACTGACCGACGTTCTCGAACAGGGCGCCGTGCATGACGTGCCAGTCATGCAGAGCGGTCGTACGGATCGGGTCATGCAGTGCGCCGCGGTCGCGGCCCGCGAGCGTGGCGAAGGAGACCGGCGTGTAGGGCGGGCGGAACGTCGTCGTACCGAGGGCCGAGACGTCCACGCCGAGCAGTTCGGCGACGACGCCGCTGGCCAGGACCCCGGAGGTCTTGCCCTGGTCGTTGGCGGTGCCGGCCGTGGTGTAGCGCTTGGTGTGCTCGACCGAGCGCAGGCCGGCGCCGGTCGCGCGGGTCAGGTCGTCGACGGTGACATCGCGCTGGAGGTCGACGAAACGGGGTGCACCGGCGGGGCCGGGGACGAGGAAGACCTGCATGGCGGGCGAGTGCGGTTCGGCGGTCACCTCGGGGAGGCGGGGCGCCTCGGAGGTGTAGCCCTCGGCCTCGATCGCTCGGGCACCGGCGGCCGCGCCCTGCGCGAGGACCCCGGCCAGGTCGAGGACGCCGTTCGCGCTGCCCGCGACCTCGACTGCCTGGCGGCAGGTGTCGGGGACGAAGGAGCCGAGGGTGTCGTCGTAGCGCAGCTTTCCGCCCGCCTGGCTGAACAGGTGGGCGACGGGGTTCCAGCCGCCGGAGACCAGCAGCAGGTCGACGGCGAACTCCCGGGTCCCTGCGGACTCGCCGTACGGGGCGGCCGTTACGGCGGTGAGCCGCGGGGCGCCTTCGGTGCCGACGACGGCATGTCCGGTCAGCACCTCGATACCGGCCTCGCGAGCGCGGCGCGCCCACTCCCCCGGATCGGGGCGGGTGTCGACGATCGCAGCGACCTCCACGCCCGCCGCCGCGAGATCCAGCGCGGCGGCGTAGGCGCTGTCGTTGGTGGTGAAGACGACGGCGTGGCGGCCGGGCAGGACGCCGTGGCGGTTGACGTAGGCGCGGGCCGCGGCGGCGAGCATCACTCCGGGGCGGTCGTTGTCCGCGAAGGCGAGTGAGCGCTCGTGGGCGCCGGTCGCGAGTACGACGCGACGGGCTCGGATGCGCCAGACGCGCTCTCGGGAGACGTGCACGGGGGCGAGTGCGCCGAGGTGGTTCGTGCGGCGCTCGACGGCGAGCAGATGGTTGTCGTCGTAGTGGCCGAAGACCGTGGTACGGCGGAGTACGCGCACCTCGGGTGCCGTGTCGAGCTGCTCACCCAACTCCTGTACCCAGTCGAGGAGTTGAGCCGTGCCCAGCAGGCTGCCGCCCAACTCGGGCTGGTCGTCGGCAAGGATGACGCGCGCTCCGCTGCGGGCGGCGGCCGCCGCGGCGGCGAGACCGGCCGGGCCGGCGCCTACGACGAGCAGGTCGCAGTGGGCGTGGACGGCGTCGTAGCGGGCCGGGTCCGGCTCGGTGGCAAGGCGTCCCTGGCCGGGGAGGCTGCTCGCCACCAGGCCGTCGTACAGCTCCACGGTCGTCGCGGGCAGCATCGGCTCGGGGAACGGGGCCTCGATCTGGATGACGGCGTTGGGCTCCTCGACTCCGGCCGAGAAGATGCCTCGCGGGCGGCCGAGCTTGATACTCGTGCCGGCCTGGATGACGCCGTTGGCCAGGAGGGCGGAGGCGAGGGTGTCGCCTTCGTAACCCTGATATTCGGTGCCGTCGAAGGTGAAGGTCAGGGGGTGGTCACGGTGGATCCGGCCGCGGGTGGAGAGGCGGAACGGCTGGTTCTCCTCCCCCACCCCGCCCCTGGACCCCGCTGGGAGCTCCGCGCCCAGACCTGCATTCGCCCCTGAAAGGAACTCGTCCTCAAACGCCGGACGGGCCGGTTGTACCAACCGTGGCTCAGAAGTGGCCGGACGCGGCTCTCCCGCCCGGTACACCGTCAGAATCTCGTTCGCCGCCGTGTCGCGCACCGCGTTGAACCAGCGACGACAACCCGCGGAGTGGCTCCACCGCTCTGCGAACGGGCCCTTCGGGTTGTCGCGGAAGAACAGATACCGGGCCCACTCCTCGTCGGTCAGGTCTGCGGAGTTCTCCGGATACGGCACGTGGGCCTGGCCGCCGTAGTGGAACTCGGCTTCGTCACGGGGCCCGCACCAGGGGCAGGGGATCAGCAGCATGGTTCGGCTCCCTAGTGGGCCACCGCGGCCGCGCCGTGCTCGTCGACGAGCGCGCCGGTGGTGAAACGGTCGAGCGAGAAGGGGGCGTTGAGGTGGTGGGGGGTGTCGTGGGCGATGGTGTGGGCGTAGACCCAGCCGACGCCCGGGGTGGCCTTGAAGCCGCCGGTCCCCCAGCCGCAGTTCAAGTACAGGTTGTCCACCGGGGTGAGGCCGATGATCGGCGAGGCGTCGGGGCTGACGTCGACGATGCCGCCCCAGGTACGCAGCACATGGGCGCGGGCGAAGACCGGGAAGAGTTCCAGGGCGGCGGACATCTGCTCTTCGATGATGTGGAAGGCGCCGCGCTGGGTGTAGGAGTTGTACGAGTCGATGCCCGCGCCCATCACCAGCTCGCCCTTGTGCGCCTGGCTGACGTACACGTGGACCGCGTTGGACATGACGACCGTCGGGTGCACCGGCTCGAGGAGCTCGGAGACGAGCGCCTGCAACGGGTGGCTCTGCAGGGGCAGTTCGATGCCCGCCATGGCGGCAAGGACCGAGGTGTGGCCGGCCGAGCAGAGCGCGACCTTGCCTGCGGCGATCGGACCGAGGGAGGTCTGTACGCCGACTACCCGGCCGCCGACGATATCGAGGCCGGTGACCTCGCAGTTCTGGATGATGTCGATCCCGGCGGCGTCGGCGGAGCGGGCCAGGCCCCAGGCGACGTGGTCGTGCTTGGCGATGCCGGCGCGCGGCTGGTAGGTGCCGCCCATGACCGGATAACGCACGTCGGGCGAGATGTTGACGATCGGGCAGACCTCCTTGACCTGCCGCTCGTCGAGCCACTCGGCGTCAACGCCGTTGAGCCGGTTCGCCTCGACGCGGCGCACGCTGTCGCGGACGTCCTGGAGGCTGTGGGCGAGGTTCAGCACACCGCGCTGGGAGAAGAGGATCGGATAGTCGAGCTCCTCCTCCAGTCCCTCCCACAGCTTGAGCGCGTGCTCGTAGATGCCGGCGCTCTCGTCCCACAGGTAGTTGGAACGGATGATGGTGGTGTTGCGGGCCATGTTGCCGCCCGCCAGCCAGCCCTTCTCCAGCACGGCGACGTTGGTGATGCCGTGGTTCTTCGCCAGGTAGTGGGCGGTGGCGAGGCCGTGGCCGCCGCCGCCCACGATCACCACGTCGTACGGCCGCTTGGGCTCGGGTGTGCGCCACAGCCAGTCGGGGTGCTCGGGGAGCTCGGCGCCGGGGGTGCGGGGGCTCATCGGACGTCTCCGGCTTCTGTTCCTGCTTCTGCTTCTGCTTCTGCTTCTGCAAGGTGCGGGTAGAGCGAGTGCTTGGCGGCCAGCGCCTCCGTGCGGGCCCGCAGGGCGGCGATGTCGGGCTCGGGCTGGAGGGCCAGCGCGATCACGTCGGCGACCTCGGCGAAGTCCTCTTCGGTGAAGCCGCGGGTGGCCAGCGCCGGGTCGTCGCCGACCAGGACCGTGCCGAGCCCCGGCGGGCGGCCGTCGGTGGCCGTCAACTTGGCCACGCGCTCGGCGAGTTCGCGGCGGATCGCGGCGGCGGTCGCCTTGCCGTCGAGAAGCTGTGCGGTCACCGGCGGTACTCCTTCTCTCGAAGCCGACGCCGGCTACTAAGCGGGCTCGGGGGCGTGCCTGAACTTCCCCGGGGTCGCTTAGCCACGGAGGCGGGACATGGTCGGGTCGAACAGGGGCTCCTCGGCGACGACCGCCTCGACGCGCTGGTCGAAGTAGCCGATGTGCACGGCGGTGCCGGGGGTGGCGAGTTCCGCCGGGAGCCAGGCGTAGGCGATGCCCTTGCCGATCGTGTAGCCGTAGGCGGCGCTGGTGACATAGCCGACGGGGCGATCACCGTCGTACACCGGCTCCTTGCCCATGACGACGGACTGCGGGTCGTCGATGGTTAGGCAGGTCAGCCTGCGCCGTACGTCGGCCTTGCGCCGCTCCAGCGCCGCCTTGCCGATGAAGTCGCCCTTGTCGAGCTTGACGGCGAACCCGACTCCGGCCTCGTAGGGGTCGTGCTCGTAGGTCATGTCGGTGCCGAAGGAGCGGTAGCCCTTCTCCAGGCGGAGGCTGTTGAAGGCGCCGCGGCCGGCGATGATGCCGCCCAGCGGCTTGGCCGCCTGCCACAGGGTGTCCCACAGCTTCTGGCCCAGGTCGGCGGTGGTGTACAGCTCCCAGCCGAGCTCGCCGACGTACGACAGGCGCATCGCCGTGACGGGGACGGAGCCGATGTGGGCGCGCTTGGCGCGGAAGTACTTCAGGCCGTCGTTCGAGAAGTCGGCGTCGGTGAGGGGCTGGAGGACTTTGCGGGCGAGCGGTCCCCACAGGCCGATGCAGCAGGTGCCGGGGGTGATGTCGCGTACGTGGACCGATCCTCCCCCAGCTACCGCTGGGAGGTGCCCCCAGGCGGGGAGGTGGCGGGTGAACCAGTCGAGGTCCAGGTTGCCGTTGGCGCCGACCTGGAAGAGGTCGCGGGCCAGCCGGGCGACGGTGACGTCGCTGCGGATGCCGCCGTCCTCGTCCAGCAGAAGCGTGTACGTGACAGAGCCGACGGACTTGTCGACCTTGCCGGTGGACAGCCGCTCGAGGAAGGCAGCGGCGCCGGGCCCGGCGACCTCCAGCCGCTTGAGGGCCGTCATGTCGTACATCGCGACGGTCTCGCGGGTAGCCTGCGCCTCGGCGCCGACGATGGGTGACCAGTAGCGCGCGGCCCAGTCGTTCGGGGTCGGGATGGAACGGCCTTCGGCCAGGCCGGCGTTGGCCTCGTACCACTGAGGACGCTCCCAGCCGTTCGCCTCCAGGAAGAAGGCGCCCAGCTCCTGCTGGCGGCTGTAGAAGGGGCTTGTGCGGATCGGGCGCGGGTCCCCCGACGGCTGGAGCGGGTGCAGGATGTCGTAGACCTCGACGAAGTTCTGGCAGTCACGGGCCAGGACGTACTCGGGGGCGAGCTGGTGCGGCTCGAAGCGGTTGACGTCGCACTCGTGCAGATCGAAGGACGAGCAGTAGCCGTCGACCAGCCATTCGGCAACGGCCCGCCCGACGCCGGCGGAGTGGGTGACCCAGACGGCCTCGGCGACCCAGAAGCCCTTGACGTCCGGGGACTCGCCGAGGAGCGGCAGGCCGTCGGTGGTGAAGGAGAACAGGCCGTTGATGCCCTCCTCGACCTTGGCCTCCTTGGTCGCCGGAAGCAGCGACTGGGTCTCGGTCCAGGCCTCTTCGAAGTCGCCCTCGGTGAACTTCAGGACCGACGGCATCGTGTCGCCCTCGTCCACGGACAGGATGTCGTCTGCGGAGACCGGCATCGGGCGGTGGCCGTAGTAGCCGATGCCCAGGGTGTCGAAGCGGTCGCGGTAGTAGAGGTCGGCGTCCTGGTGGCGCAGGATCGGGCGCACAGCCTCCTCGGTCTGGCCTGCCAGCGCCGGTACCGGGCCGGTCCAGGCCAGTTGGTGGCCGAGCGGGGTGAGCGGAAGGTTCATGCCGACCATGCGGGCGATCTTCGGGCCCCAGATGCCGGCGCAGCACACGACGATGTCGGCGGGGACCTCGCCCTGGTCGGTGAGGACGCCGGTCACCCGGCCCTCGCTCTGCTGGACGTCGAGGACTTCATGGCGGGCGAGGAAGCGCACGCCGCGCTCGGTGGCCCGCCGGATCTGCGCCTCGACGGCGAGCACGGCCTTCGCGAGGCCGTCCGTCGGCACCAGGAGGCCGCCGAGGACCTTGTCCGGGTTCACGAGCGGGTGCTGCTCGACGCACTCCTCGGCGCTCAGCAGCCGGGCCTCGATGCCCCAGGCGGTGATCCAGCCGTGGCGGCGGTGCAGTTCTGCGACGCGTTCGGGGGTGGTCGCCACTTCGAGGCCGCCGACCTGCAGGAAGCAGGGCCGGCCGTCGACGTCGAGGGAACAGAACTTCTCGACCGTGTAGCGGGCCAACTCGGTCATGGTCTTGGAGGAGTTCGTCTGGAAGACCAGGCCCGGGGCGTGCGACGACGATCCCCCAGTCGCAGGGAGCGGGCCCTGGTCGACCACGGTCACTTCGGTCCAGCCTCGCGCGGAAATCTCGTCGGCGAGCGCCGCTCCCACGACGCCCGCTCCGATGATGACCACTCGGGGTCCCGCCATCGCCGCACCTCCGACTTGAAAGCAATTCAGTTGCTGTCTGCGCAACATGCTTCAGGCTGCGCAACTCAATGTGCCTGTCACGAGGAGTGGGTGTCAAGGGGTCCGTGACGTCGGAGAACAGCCCGAAACGCGACGAGGCCCGGCAGGCTGCCAGCGCAGCCTGCCGGGCCCGTCCGGCGGGGTTTCCGGGTCGCTCGTGCGTCAACGCTCCAGCTCCGAAGCGGTGCCGGAGACGGAGCCGCCTCGCGCCCTACTTGATCCAGGCGTCGACCTTGTCGGGGTTGGCCTCGACCCACTTCTTCGCCGCCGCGTCGGCCGACAACTTGTCCACCGCGATGTACTTGGCCACGACGTTCTGATCGTCGTTCGTCCAGTTGAACTTCTTCACCAGGTCATAGGCCGGGCTGCCCGACTTGGCGAACTTGGCGCTGACGATCTTGTCGAGGTTGTACACGGGATAGTCGCAGGCGACCTTCGCCGCATCGGCGTCACAGCCCGTCTTGTACGTGGGCAGATTGACCTTGACCAGCGGCACCTCGGACAGGAACCACTGCGGCTCGTAGAAGTAGCCGATCACCCATTCCTTGTTCTTCTCGGCCTTTCGGTAGGCCTGGATGAGCGCGGTCTCGCTTCCCGCGTACACCACCTTGAAGTCCAGCTTCAGGTTCTTCACCAGCGCCTCGTCGTTGGTGACGTACGACGGGTCGCCGTCGAGGAGCTGGCCCTTGCCGCCCGACTCCGAGGTCTTGAACTGGGACGCGTACTTGTCCAGGTTCTTCCAGTCGGTGATGTCCGGGTGCGCCTTCGCCAGCCACGGCGGCACGTACCAGCCGATGATGCCTTTGTTGCCGGTCTGACCGGCCTCGACGGCGGTCTTCTGCCCGGTGATGTACTTTTTCTTCAGGTCGTCGTGGCCCCAGTTCTCCAGAACGGCGTCGACCTCGCCCGTCCCGAATCCCTGCCAGGCGATCTCTTCCTTCAGGTCCTTCTTGGTGACCTTGCAGCCGAGCTTGTGCTCCGCGACATAGGCGACGACCGCTGCATCGGCCTCGTAGCCCACCCACGGGTTGACCGCGAGGTTGAAGGTGCCGCACTTGCCCGAGCTGTCCGAGCCGGCGGAGCTGTCACCGACCTTCGCACCGCCGCAGGCGGTGAGGGTGAGGCCGAGGACCGCAATGCCGGCCGCGCCGACTCTCCACTGTCTTGCTTGCCTTGCCATGGTCAGTGCTCCTTATGCGCTCGTACGTCGCGCCGCTGCCTGAGTGATCCGGTCGAACATGACACCGAGCAGTACGATGGCGAGCCCCGCCGCCAGCCCCTTGCCGTACAGCTCTCCCTGCGAGAATCCGGCCACGACGTCGTAGCCGAGGGCGCCCGCTCCTACCAGGCCGCCCACAACAACCATCGACAGCACGTAGATCAGGCCCTGGTTGGTCGCGAGCGTCAGGGCACTGCGTGACATCGGCAGTTGAACCTTGGTGATGATCTGCCAGGTGTTGCACCCGGCAGCCGTGGCCGCCTCGACGGTGGTCTCGGGCACGGCCCGCACTCCGTCCGCGATGATTTTTATGGCGACCGGAACCGCGTAGACGACGGCAGCGACGATCGCCGTGAAGCGTGTCGCGCCGAACAGCGCGAGGAACGGCACGAGATAGACGAACGGCGGCATGACCTGCGCAGCGTCCAGGGTGGGCCGCAGCAGCCGGTCCACGAGCAGGCTGCGCCCCATCCACACCCCGAAGGTGACACCTAGCACCATCACCAGGACCGTCGCCACCACGGTCGACGCGAGCGTCGTCATGCTGTCCGACCACACGCCCGTGCCGACCAGCAGTCCCACGCACACGGCCGTGGTGACCCCGGCGCGCCATCCGCCGAGCACCGCGCCGAGCGCCACCAGGGCCGCACCGACCAGCCACCACGGGGAGTCGGTCATTAGCGTCTGGAACGGATTGAGAAGGCCGTTGGTGATGGCATCGCGGAAGGCGTTCGTGATGCCCGACAGATTGTCCTGCGTCCAGGTGGTCACATCGTCCGCCGCGCTCGCGATGGTGCTGCCGGTGCTGCCCTCGCCGGGGAACTCGGCCGCCCATACGTACGTGTGCGACAGATACACCAGCACCGCCGCCGCCACTCCTCCTCCCACCAGCAGCGGTCGCCGCCACTTGAGGAAGCGGTTCCCCGAGCGCCGGGCCGCCTCCGCCCGTCCGCTCGCCGCGGTCGTGACCCGGTCAAGGACGATGGCCATGACGACAATGGCCAGGCCCGCGTTGAACGCCGTGCCGACGTCCAGCGACTGCAGGGCCTGGACGACGGTCTTTCCGAGGCCGGGTGCGTCGATCAGCGCCGCGATGGTCACCATGGCCAGGGCGGCCATGATGGTCTGATTGACGCCCATCACCACGGTCCGCTTGGACATCGGCAGCAGGACCTTCAGCAGCGTCTGCCGCCGCGTCGAGCCCAGCGAGTCGGCCGCTTCGACGGTGGTCTCCGGTACGGAACGAATGGCGTGCGCGGTGATGCGGATCGCCGGCGGTGCCGCGTAGATCAGGGTGGCGATCGTGGCGGAGGCAGGACCGATGAGGAAGAACAGCGTCAGGGGGGCCAGGTAGACGAAGGTCGGCATCGTCTGCATGAAGTCCAGGAAGGGCGTCATGATCCGGTTGAACCGGTCGGACAGCCCCGCCCACACACCCAGCGGGATCGCGAACAGCAGCGCCACGAAGACCGCGGAGAGGGTCAGCGCCAGGGTGTCCATGCTCTCCTGCCACAGGCCCTGCAGCCCGAAGAAGGTGAAGCCGGCCACGGCCAGGAGGGCGACCCGCCAGTTGCCCACGGCCCAGGAGATGTAGCCGGCGATGCCGACGACGCCGAGCCAGCCGATCTGCGGCAGCGGTCGGCCGTCGGAAGGCTGGGAGATCAGCGACTGGATGAAGGTCACCAGGTTGTCGATGACCAGGCGGATCTCGTTGAAGAAGTACAGGAAGAGCGGGTTGGAGTTGCGGTCGGCGCCGATCGTGTCGTTGACGTCGTTGAACCAGCGGTGCAGATCGGTGAGGTCCGCCGCCGCCAGCGTGAGGGTCTGCTTTCCGCGCAGCACGGCGAAGAGCACCAGCCAGGTCACCAGGATTGCGGCCACCACCATGCGGCGACTGACCCTGCGCACACCCGCGACGGGCGGCGTCTTCTCCGCTTGCTCCGCCTTGTCGGCGTTCTCCGGCTTCTCCAGGGCGACGGTCATCACATGTCGCCTTCCTGCCCGGCGACGACTGCGAGGATCTCCTCGTCACCGACGATGCCGAGCAGCTTGCCGTTCTCGACGACCTTGACCGGCTTCTCGGCCGCCAGCACCGCCCGGGTGGCTTCCCGCACCACGACGTCCGGGCCCAGCTCGGGGCCGTCCAGGGCGTCGTCCGGCTCCACCGGACGCATGATCCATCGCAGCGTGAGTACGTCGCCGCGCGGCACGTCCTTGACGAAGTCGCGTACATAATCGTCAGCGGGGGCACCGACCAGTTCGTCGCCGGTGCCGCACTGGACCATCTTGCCGTCGCGCATGATGAGGATGCGGTCGCCCAGCTTGAGCGCCTCGGAGAGGTCGTGAGTGATGAACACCATCGTCTTGCCGACCTCGTGGTGCAGACGGATGACCTCGTTCTGCATGTCACGGCGGATCAGCGGGTCGAGCGCCGAGAACGGTTCGTCGAAGAGGAGCACGTCCGGATCGCCGGCCAGCGCACGGGCGAGACCGACGCGCTGCTGCATGCCGCCGGAGAGCTGGTCGGGGTAGGAGTTCTCGTAGCCGGCGAGGCCGACCAGTTCGACGACCTCCAGGGCCCGCTTGGTGCGCTCGGCCTTGCCCATGCCGCGGATCTCCAGGCCGAAGGACACGTTGTCGACGACCCGGCGGTGGGGCAGCAGCCCGAAGTGCTGGAAGACCATGGAGAACTTGCGGCGCCGCAGTTCACGCAGACGCTTGTCGTCCGCGTCGCGGATGTCCTCGCCCTCGAAGACGATCTCACCGGCGGTGGGTTCGATCAGCCGGGTCAGACATCGCACCAGGGTGGACTTGCCGGAGCCGGACAGACCCATGACGACGAAGACCTCGCCGGGCGAGACCTCGAAGTTCACGTCGCGCACGGCGGCGGTGCATCCGGTGCGGTCCATCAGCTCGCGGCGGGTGAGCCCGCACAGCTCCTCGGAGTCCGGTACCTGGTCTGCCTTCGGCCCGAACACCTTCCACAGCTTGCGCACGGATATGACCGGGGTGGGTGCCGAGTCCTGTGGCGTGCCGCGCCGCTGCGGCACCTCGGTCTGTGCTGGGGTCACGATCGACCTCTTTTCGGCGTTCAGCCGCGGAACCAGTGCTGCGGCCGGGGTTGGATGTTCTGCCAGATGTGCTTGGGCTCTCGGTACTCGTCCAGGCCGGTCGGTCCCAGCTCCCGGCCCACGCCCGAGTGCCCGAAGCCACCCCATTCCGCTTGCGGCACGTAGGGGTGGTAGTCGTTGATCCACACCGTGCCGTGGCGCAGCCGCCGGGCGACCCGCTGGGCCTTTCCGGCGTCCTGCGTCCAGACGGCTCCGGCGAGTCCATACTCGGTGTCGTTGGCGATGCGTACGGCGTCGTCCTCGTCGCGGAAGCGCTCCACGGTGAGCACGGGTCCGAAGGACTCCTCGTGCACCACACGCATGTCCTGCCGACACTCGTCGAGCACGGTGGGCGGGTAGTAGTGGCCGTTCGCCAGTGCGGGGTCACCGGGGCGTTCGCCGCCGCAGCGCAGTAGGGCGCCTTCGGCGAGGCCCGCCGCGACGTACGCCTCGACCTTCTCCAGGTGCTGTGCGGAGATCAGCGCTCCGGTCTCGGCCTCGGGGTCGAAGGGTCCACCGAGGCGGATCTGCCGGGCACGGCGGACGACCTCGTCGACGAAGGCGTCATGGAGGGAGTCCTCGACGATCAGACGGGCGCCGGCCGAGCAGACCTGTCCCGAGTGCAGAAAGACGGCCGTGAGGGCGAAGTCCACGGCCGTCTCGAAATCGGCGTCGGCGAAGATGACGTTGGGGTTCTTGCCGCCGAGTTCCAGCGCCACTTTTTTCACGGTCGAGGCGGCGGTGGCCATGATGCGCTTGCCGGTCTCCAGGCCCCCGGTGAAGGAGACCATGTCGACGGCCGGGTCCTCGGAGAGCGGTGCGCCCACCTCGGGCCCGGTGCCCAGGACGAGATTCGCGGCGCCGGCCGGGAGCCCGGCCTCCTCAAGTGCCCGCATCAGTAGGATCGATGTGGAGGGGGTGAGCTCACTGGGTTTGAGGACGATCGTGTTGCCCGCGAGCAGAGCGGGCGCGACCTTCCAGGACGCCTGGAGCAGCGGGTAGTTCCAGGGGGTGATGAGCCCGCACACGCCGACCGGTTCGTAGACGACGCGGCTGACGGCGTCGTCGCGGCCGGTGTCGATCACCCGGCCGGCATCGGTGCCCCCGATCCCGCCGTAATAGCGGAAGCAGGAGACAACGTCGGCGATGTCGTACTCGCTCTCCACCAGTCGCTTGCCGGTGTCCAGCGATTCGGCGCGGGCGAATTCCTTGGCGTCGCGCTCGATGAGGTCGGCGGTGCGCACCAGCAGCGCACCGCGCTCCCGCTCGGGGGTGTGCGGCCAGGGTCCTTCGTCGAAGGCCCCGCGGGCCGCGGCGATCGCGGCCTCGGTGTCGGGACGCGTCCCCTCGGACACGGTCGCGGCGAGCGTGCCGTCAGCGGGACAGCGGATTTCCCGGTGTCCTCCGGCCACCGCATCGCGCCATTCTCCGTCCACATACAGGTCTGCCACGTGTGGAGCCCTTCGAGCGAATTCCGTTGCGCATCGTGCACCGTATTGCTTGTGGTGGAACACCTTGGCGAATGTGCAGACATACGTCAAGGGGTTGGCAGATGACGATTTCACCATGCGGGCAGTTGCGCGGCCGCTCTTGACCACAAGCCGCGCATAGCCCAACCATGTTGCGTATCGCTCATCATGTTGTGCAATACGCACCGACGGAGGCTGCACATGTCCCCTCGACCGCATCCTGACCGTGAGTACGTCCTCACTCTCTCGTGTCCGGACAGCGCCGGACTGGTCCACGCCGTGAGCGGCTTTCTCGTCAGGAACTCCGGCAACATCCTGGAGAGCCAGCAGTTCGATGATCGACTCAAGGGCCGTTTCTTGATGAGGGTCCAATTCGACGTTTCCGATCCAAACGCCGATCTGAAAAATCTGCGTTACCGATTCGGTCCCGTCGCCGAGGCCTACCGGATCTCCTGGACCCTCCGGGACGCCTCGACCCCGACCAGGACGCTGATCATGGTGTCCAAGTTCGGCCACTGCCTCAACGATCTGCTCTTCCGTCGGCGCACCGGCGCTCTCAACATCGAGATCCCCGCGATCGTCTCCAATCACCGGGACTTCGAGGGACTGGCGGAGACTTACGGCGTCCCCTTCCACCACATCCCGGTGACCAAGGACACCAAGGACGACGCCGAGGCGCGCCTGCTGGAGCTCGTGCACGAGCTGGACATCGACCTGGTGGTGCTGGCCCGCTACATGCAGATCCTCTCCGACGACCTGTGCAAACAGCTGGAGGGCAGCGCCATCAACATCCACCACTCCTTCCTCCCCAGCTTCAAGGGCGCGCGCCCCTACCAGCAGGCGTACGAGCGCGGGGTGAAGCTCGTCGGCGCGACGGCGCACTATGTGACGCCGGACCTCGACGAGGGGCAGATCATCGAGCAGGACGTGGTCCGGGTGGACCACTCGCTCGACCCGGAGGAGCTGGTCACGGTCGGGCGGGACGTGGAGGCGCAGGTGCTCGCGCATGCGGTGAAGTGGCACAGCGAAAGCCGCGTCATGGTGGACGGCAACCGCACGGTTGTCCTCCGCTGAGCCGAGCACGAGCGATGGGCGGGCCGGAATCCGGCCCGCCCATCGCTGTATACGGCCTCTGACGCCCGCTCTTGGGGCGCAGGCCGACACAAACAGCCCGTCCGGCCTTTGAGGACGAGCCGTTGAGGCGACAGGGAGGTCTGGGGGCGCAGCCCCCAGCGAGGCCCGCTGCACCCCGGGCACCAGTGAGGCTCCCCTAGGGCCTGTCCGGCGGATCATGTCGAAGACGCGGGGTCTGGCACGCCCATCTGCGGCGTTGTCGTCGGTTGCCGACTCCCCCAAGTTCTCGGCTTCGCTCGAACAGGGGGGACCCCCATCGCGTCGACTCCCTCCCCCGCCTTGCAGCTGGACGCACCAGACCCCGCTCACCTGCGCTTATGAGGCGCCGCAGCTCTCCTCCGACCTGATCCGCCGGACAGGCCCACGCCGCCACGGTGACGACGACGTCGCGCGGGACATGGGCGAGGACCTTGTCCTCGGTCGCCTTCGCGGGCAGCACCTCGTAGCGGACGCTGTGCAGCAGCGCCCGGAAGTGTTCGCCGTCCAAGGTCTAACCGGCCTGCTTCTGGGCGTCGCGGTACCGGTAGTACGCGGCCTTGGAAGGGGCCAACGGGTCCTTGTCCAGGATGAGGTCGGCCGCCTTCTCCGCGATCATCATCACCGGCGCGTAGATGTTGCCGTTGGTGACATAGGGCATCACCGACGCGTCGACGACGCGCAGTCCCTCCACACCGTGCACGCGCATGCTGGTGGGGTCGACGACGGACATCTCGTCGGTGCCCATCTTGCAGGTGCACGAGGGGTGCAGGGCGGTCTCACCCTCCTTCGCGACCCAGGCGAGGATCTCCTCGTCGCTCGCCACGGACGAGCCCGGTGAGATCTCCCCGTCGTTGTACGGGGCCAGCGCGGGCTGGTTGAGGAGCTTGCGGGCGACGCGGATCGACTCGACCCACTCGCGGCGGTCCTGTTCCGTGGACAGGTAGTTGAAGCGCAGCGCCGGGTGCTCGTTCGGGTCCTTGCTCTTGATCTTCACCGAGCCGATGGCGTCGGAGTACATGGGACCGACGTGCACCTGGTAGCCGTGGCCGCCGGCGGGCGAGGAACCGTCGTAGCGGACCGCGATCGGCAGGAAGTGGAACATCAGGTTGGGGTAGTCCACGTCCTCGTTGCTGCGGGCGAAGCCGCCGGCCTCGAAGTGGTTGGTCGAGGCGGGGCCCTTGCGGAAGAGCCACTGCAGGCCGATGAAGGGGGCGCGCCACTTCGCCATGTACGGCTGCATGGAGACGGGCTGCTTGCAGGCGTACTGGATGTATACCTCCAGGTGGTCCTGCATGTTCTCGCCGACGCCCGGGAGGTCGTGGACAACGTCGATGCCGATCGCGCTCAGTTCCTCGGCGTTGCCGACGCCGGAGAGCTGCAGCAGCTGAGGGGAGTTGATCGCGCCGCCGCAGAGGATGACCTCGCGGGCTCGCACCTGCTGGACCTTGCCGCGCCGCCGGTACTCGACACCGACAGCACGCTTGCCCTCGAAGAGGACGCGGGTGACCAGGGCGCGGGTGGTGATGGTGAGGTTGGGCCGCTTGTTCGCGGGCTTGAGGTACGCCTTCGAGGCCGACAGACGGCGTCCCCGGTGGACGTTGCGGTCGAAGGGGGCGAAGCCCTCCTGTTGATAGCCGTTGACATCGTCGGTGCGGGGGTAACCCGCCTCCTGGACGGCCTTGAGGAAGGCGGTGAACAGCGGGTTGGAGGCGGGGCCGCGTTCGAGGACGAGTGGGCCGTCGTGGCCGCGGAACTCGTCGTCGGGGTCGGCCGCGAGACAGTTCTCCATCCGCTTGAAGTACGGCAGACAGTGCGCGTAGTCCCAGGACTCCATGCCGGCACCGGCGGCCCAGCGCTCGTAGTCCATGGGGTTGCCACGCTGGAAGATCATGCCGTTGATGCTGCTGGAACCGCCCAGCACCTTGCCGCGCGCGTGGTAGATGCGCCGGTCGCCCATGTGAGGCTCGGGTTCGGACTCGTACTTCCAGTCGTAGAACCGGCTGCCGATCGGATAGGTCAGCGCCGCGGGCATGTGGATGAAGACATCCCACGGGTAGTCGGGCCGGCCGGCCTCCAGGACCAGCACCTGGTTGCCCGGGTCGGCGGAGAGTCGGTTCGCCAGTGCGCTGCCGGCGGATCCACCGCCGACGATGACGAAGTCGTATTGCAGGGGAGCCATGGTGCCTCGTCTCGCTCGCGCCGTAGATACGCGTGGCATGCTAGTACGAGTATCGCTATACGCACTAGGTTGCGAGCAACGCAACTTGCAAGGTCTACGTTTCGACGCTGTTATTTGCACTGCTGTTGTTTACTGCGCGTATAGTTTCGCTATGAGCAACTACAGTCCAGATACCGAAACGACAGGTTCGCAGTCCGGCGGGGTACAGTCTGTCGACCGCGCCATCAGCGTGCTGGAAATCCTGGCCCAGCGCGGCGAGGCCGGCGTCAGCGAGGTGGCCGCCGAGATCGATGTTCACAAGTCGACCGCGTTCCGGCTGCTCGGCGCCCTGGAGGCGCGCGGTCTGGTGGAGCAGGCGGGCGAGCGCGGCAAATACCGCCTCGGCTTCGGCATCGTACGCCTGGCCGGCGGGGTCACGGGACGCATCGACATCACCCAGCAGGGCCGCCCGGTCTGCGAGCGCCTCGCCGAGGAGATCGGCGAGACCGTCAACATCGCCGTGATGCAGGAGCACTACGCGATCAACCTATACCAGGTGCGCGGCCCGGGGGCCGTCACCGCGCACAACTGGGTCGGCCAGCTGACCCCGTTGCACGCCACGTCCAGCGGCAAGATCCTGCTGGCCCACATCCCCGCCAAGCAGCGCGCCGCGCTACTGTCCGAGGCCGGCCTGAAGAAGGTGACCCCGCACACCCTGACCTCGAAGACGAAGCTCGAGAAGAATCTCGCCGAGGCTCGGGAGCGTGGCTACGCCTGGACCGTGGAGGAGCTGGAGGTCGGGCTCCACGCCATGGCCGCGCCGGTCCGCGACCGGGACGGAGAGGTCATCGCGGCACTCAGCGCCTCCGGCCCCGCTTACCGGTTCACCGAGGAGCGCATGCACGAGCTCGCTCCGGTGCTGGTCAAGGGCGCGGAGGAGATCAGCCATCGGATGGGCTACCTGGGCTGAACACCCAGGTGCCGCCGCCGACGGCACCTTCAGCCGCCGCCGTCGGCCTGCCGAAAACCGCCGCTACTGCGACTGCCCTGTCCCGAGACGCTCCTGGACCCAGTCGTGGAACTCGCCGATGTGGTGCTCGCTGGGCACCAGTACGCCGCCCTTGGCGTACAGCCGGGAGCTCATCGCGGGCTGACAGCGCTCGCACGCGTCGAAGTCCTGCCGGTTGACGCGGTCGAAGAGCTCCACCGACCGGCTGACATCCTTGCCGCTTTCGACGACGTGCTTGAGGTAGAGCCAGTCGCACTCGACGATCGTGCGGTCCGCGGCGACCGGGTACATCCGGTGGAAGATCACGTGGTCGGGGACGAGGTTGATGAACACCTGCGGCCTGACGGTGATCGCGTAGTAGCGGCGGTCCTGCTCCTCGGAGACCCCCGGAATGCGGTCCAGTCCCTCGGAGCCGTCAATGGTGAAGCCCTTGACCTCGGCGCCGAACTCCGCGCCGTGACCCACGTAGTACTGAGCGGCGTACCCGTCGGCGAACTCCGGGAGTACCTCGGTGAGTTCGGGGTGGATCGTGGCGCAGTGGTAGCACTCCATGAAGTTCTCGACGATCAGCTTCCAGTTCGCTTTGACGTCATAGACGATCCGCTTGCCGACCTCGAGGTTCTCCATGTCGTAGTGCTCGATCGACTCGGTGTCGCCGAGGCGCGCGACGACGTCCTGCACGACCTCCTCGAAGGGAGGCGGGTTCTCCGCGAGGCACACCCACACATAGCCGAGCCATTCATGGGTCGCCACGCTCGCCAGGCCGTACTCCGTGCGGCTGACATCGGGCATCTTGGTGAGGTTGGGCGCGGCGACGAGTTTGCCCGTCAGGTCGTACGTCCAGGCGTGGTAGGGGCACTGGAAGGCGCGCTTGACCTCGCCGGTCTCCTCGGTACAGAGCTTGGCTCCGCGGTGGCGGCAGACGTTGAAGAAGGCGCGTATGGAGTTGTCCCGTGCGCGCGTGATCAGGATGCTCTCGCGGCCCACCTCGACGGTCCGGAAGGCGCCGGGCTTGGCCAGATCCGAGGAGCGTACGGCACAGAACCACATCGTTTCGAAGATGCGCTCCTGCTCCTGGGCGAAGATCCCCGGATCCGTGTAGGAGGAGCCGGGCAGGGTGGCGATCAGGCTGTCCGGCAGGCTGGTCGAGGTCACAGTGCACTCCTCGGAGAACGTCGTGGATCGGTCATTCACGCGCCGGGAAGAGCGACTCCGGACAGCGTTTTGCATGGAGCAACGCTGCGTGCTATACGCAACAGCAGCATGAAATGCACCATCGGTGATGTCAAGATGTCGCGGAGGCGAGCTGCTTGCGCCAACGCATGAAAAGCCGCGGCTGGTTCATCGCGAGCACGGCGACCGGATGCCCGGCACGCCGGTAGACGGCCAGAAAACTGCGGTCGTCCGGGACGCCTTCCTCGACCGTCACACTGTCGGCACCGGCTGAATGACCGGCGAACTGGATCTTCACGCCGTACTGGTCCGACCAGAAGTACGGCGGCCGGGGCACGCCCGGTTCCGCCGCACCCCACGACAGCAGCGTGGCCACGGCCGCGTCGGGCCGCTCGCGCGCACCGGTCCAGTGCTCGACGCGGCGGTGGATCCCCGCGTGGGGGTCGTACCAGGAGGCGCAGTCACCGACGGCGACCACACCGGCGAGGCTGGTGCGGCCGTCCGCGCCGCACTTGACGCCGTTGTCGAGCGCGACGCCGGATCCTTCCAGCCACTCGACGCACGGACGCGCGCCGACACCGACGACGACGGTGTCGGCGGGGATACTGCGGCCGTCCTCGAGCAGGACGGCGTCGACCCGGCTCTCCCCGCTCAGCCCCTTGACCCCCACGCCGCACAACAGCCGTACGCCGTGGTCCTCATGGAGGGCGGAGACGATGCCGCCCATGGCCTCGCCGAGTGGTCCGGCGAGCGGCGTCGGCGCCGCCTCGACCACCGTCACGTCGAGTCCGAGAGCGTATGCGGTGGAGGCGACCTCGGCGCCGATGAATCCGCCGCCGATCACGACCAGCCGCCCACCCATGGCCAGTTCGTCCCGCAGGGCGCGGGCGTCGTCCAGGGTGCGCAGTGTGTGCACCCCGGCCAGGCCGTCGGTGCCGGGCAGCGTCCGCGCGGCCGCGCCGGTCGCGATGACGAAGCCGTCGGCTCGGACCTCGCGGCCGTCGGCGAGCCGCACGGCGCGATCCGCGCTGTCGAGTCCGGCGGCGCGGGCGCCGAGCAGCCACTCGGCCTGCAGGTCCTCGTCGTCCGACTCCAGCGCGAGATCGGCTTCGCCGATGTCACCGGCCAAGAACTCCTTGGACAGCGGCGGCCTGTCGTACGGGCGGTGCGGTTCGTCGCCGATGACGACCAGCCGCCCGTCGTACCCCCGTTTCCGCAGCGAGCGCGCCGCCGACAGACCGGCCAGCGAGGCACCCACCACGGCCACTGTCCTCACGCGGGACCTCCGGCGAGCCGGGACACAACACAGGGCGGCAGGTTGGGTGCCTCCGTGGACGGCCGGACGTAGATCATGCCGTCCTCGATGAGGACCTCATGGGTGCGGACCGGACGCTTGGCCGGCGGAGCGTCGACGGCTCCGGTCCGGAGGTCGAACTTCGAAGCATGCAGCGGGCATTCCACCTCGCAGCCCTCCAGCCAGCCGTCGGCGAGCGACGCGTCCTGGTGGGTGCAGGTGTCGTCGATGGCGAAGACCTCGCCGTCATCGGTGTGGAACACCGAAACCGGCGGATCGATGTCTAGCCGGTAGGCCTCGCCTCGCGGCAGATCCACGAGAAGGCACGCGGGAATCATCATGACACCTCGGTGCGTATAGCGAAACAGATTGCGGTAAGCGCAACGCCAGTTTGAGGGCGGCCCCAAACCCTTGTCAAGGCATCCAGAGGACAGGCAGCCCCCTTGTTCCGTGTTGCTTTTTACGCAACTCTTTGCGCTATAGACAACACATCGCATGAAGGGGCCCGGGGTGGCGATCAGCGTCTTCGACCTGTTCAAGGTGGGCATCGGACCGTCGAGCTCCCACACCGTCGGGCCCATGAAGGCCGCCCGCCGCTTCGTCACGGGGCTGCACGAAGACGGTCTGCTCCCCCGCACCGGCTCGGTCCGGGCAGAACTCTTCGTATCGCTCGGCGCCACGGGTCACGGCCACGGCAGCGGCAAGGCGGTACTCCTCGGCCTCGAAGGCGAGGATCCGGAAACCGTCGATACCGACACCGTGGACGACAGGGTGCACCGGATCCACGAGGCCGGCCGGTTGCGGCTGCTGGGCCGCCGGGAGGTGGAGTTCCGCGAGCGCGAGCACCTGGTGCTGCACCGTCGCCGCACGTTGCCGTTCCACCTCAACGGCATGGTGTTCACGGCCCGGGACCACGATGACCGCGACGTGAGGGCGCGCACGTACTACTCGGTGGGCGGGGGCTTCGTGGTGGACGGGAGCCGACCGCATCAAGCCCGACGACACTCCGGTACCGCTCCCCTTCGGCTCGGCATCCGAACTGCTGCTGCGCGCCTACGAGACCAGCCTGCCGATCAGCAGGGTGGTTCTCGCCAACGAGCTGTCCCGGCGGAGCGAGAGCGAGGTGCGCGCCGGCCTGCTGCGGATGTGGAGGGTGATGCAGGAGTGCGTGGAGCGCGGCTGTTCACGGACCGAGACCACCCTGCCCGGGCGGCTGCAGGTGCCCCGCCGTGCCCCGCAGCTGCTGCGCAGCCTCGCCGAGGACTCCCAGGATGTGGATCCGCTGCACATCATGGACTGGGTCAACCTCTTCGCGCTGGCCGTCAACGAGGAGAACGCCTCGGGCGGTCGCGTGGTCACCGCGCCCACCAACGGTGCGGCCGGGATCGTGCCCGCGGTACTGCACTACTACACGCGCTTCGTTCCCGGGTCCGACGAGGACGGGGTCGTCCGCTTTCTGCTCGCCGCCGGCGCGGTGGGGGCGCTGTTCAAGAAGAACGCGTCGATCTCCGGGGCCGAGGTGGGCTGCCAGGGCGAGGTCGGGTCCGCCTGCTCCATGGCCGCCGCTGGTCTCGTCGAGGCGCTCGGCGGCACGCCGGAGCAGGTCGAGAACGCCGCGGAGATCGGCATGGAGCACAATCTCGGGCTGACCTGCGACCCGGTCGGAGGCTTGGTCCAGATCCCCTGCATCGAGCGGAACGCCCTGGCCTCCGTCAAGGCGATCAACGCGGCGCGGATGGCGCTGCGCGGCGACGGCACGCATGTGGTCTCGCTCGACAAGGTCATCAAGACGACGCGCGAGACCGGTGCCGACATGAAGGTGAAGTACAAGGAGACCTCGCGCGGCGGCCTCGCGGTCAACGTCATCGAGTGCTGAGACGTCAACAAGTGCTGAGCGTCTTCGAATGTTGAGACGAGGCCGCCGCCGCGCGGTCGGCAGCGGTCAGAATCCGCGGTCGATCCATTCCTGAAGATGCGGGGCCTCGGCGGCGATGGTGGTCATCTCCCCGTGACCGGTGTGCACGACCGTGTCGCCCGGCAGGGTCAGCAGCCGGTCCCGGATCGAGTCGACGATCGTGCCGAAATGGCTGTACGACCTTCCCGTCGCCCCCGGTCCGCCCGCGAAGAGCGTGTCACCGCTGAAGAGTGCCTTCAGGCCCGGCGCGTACAGGCACACCGCGCCGGGGGCGTGGCCAGGAGTGTGCAGCACGGTCAGCTCGACACCCGCCACCGTGACGACCTGCCCGTCGGCCAGTTCGCCGTCGGGGGACCGCTCCGCGTGGGTCTGCTTCCACAGCGGCAGGTCGTCGCCGTGGAGCAGGATCGGAGCACCGGTACGGTCGGCGAGTTCGGGGGCTGCGTCGATGTGGTCGTTGTGGGCGTGAGTGCACACGATGGCCCGCAGCGTGCGTCCGCCGAGGGCTTCGGCAATCGCCTCGGCGTCGTGCGCAGCGTCGATGACGACGGCCTCGGTGTCGTCACCGATGATCCAGACATTGTTGTCGACGTCCCAGGTGCCACCGTCCAGGGAGAACGTCCCCGAGGTGACGAGGTGTTCGATGCGGGCACCCGCCATGCCGGCCATCAGAAGACCACCACCGAGCGCAGTACGTCGCCGCCGTGCATCCGCTCAAAGGCCTTCTCGACCTCGTCCAGTGCGATGGTCTCCGTGACGAAGGCGTCCAGATCCAGTCGGCCCTGCAGGTAGAGATCGATGAGCATCGGGAAGTCACGGGAGGGCAGGCAGTCGCCATACCAGGAGGACTTCAGCGCGCCGCCCCGGCCGAAGACTTCCAGCAGCGGCAGTTCGAGCTTCATCTCCGGGGTCGGTACGCCGACGAGGACGACAGTGCCGGCCAGGTCGCGGGCGTAGAAGGCCTGCTTGTACGTCTCCGGGCGGCCGACCGCCTCGATGACGACGTCCGCGCCGAAGCCGCCAGTCAGCTCGCGGATGGCCTCCACCGGATCGCCCTGCTTGGAGTTGACGGTGTGGGTCGCGCCGATCTTCTTCGCAGTCTCGAGTTTCCGGTCATCGATGTCGACCGCGATGATGGTGGCCGCCCCGGCGAGCCGGGCGCCGGCGATCGCAGCGTCCCCCACACCACCGCAGCCGATGACCGCCACGCTGTCACCGCGTCCGACGTTGCCGGTGTTGATCGCCGCGCCGATGCCCGCCATCACTCCGCAGCCCAGCAGTCCGGCGGCGGACGCCGATGCCGCCCGGTCCACCTTGGTGCACTGCCCCGCCGCCACCAGCGTCTTCTCCGCGAACGCGCCGATACCCAGGGCCGGGGACAGCTCGGTGCCGTCGGTCAAGGTCATCTTCTGCTTCGCGTTGTGGGTGCTGAAGCAGTACTGCGGCCGTCCACGCAGACAGGCCCGGCACTGCCCGCACACGGCACGCCAGTTGAGGATGACGAAGTCACCCGGAGCGACGTCGGTGACACCCTCCCCCACCGACTCCACGACACCCGCGGCCTCGTGGCCCAGCAGGAACGGGAAGTCGTCGTTGATGCCGCCCTCGCGATAGTGCAGATCGGTGTGACAGACCCCGCAGGCCTCGATCTTCACCAGCGCCTCACCCGGGCCGGGGTCGGGCACGATGATCGTTTCCAGGCTGACGGGGGCGCCCTTCCCCCGCGCGACGACAGCACGGACCTGGTGAGTCATGGCCACTCCTCAGCTGGTACGAGACCTGATTCAAGTGTTGCTTATTACGGCACGTATCTCACTTGTCGCAACACAGCATCATGGAGGGCCGAGCAGGGGTCAAGGATCCGAACACACAGAACGCCGACTGGGCAGGGTCGACCCTGCCCCTCATCGGCACCCGTGCGCCCCGCATGATCGCGACCTGTTCGCGCGGCCGGAGCTCACGTCCAGGTGGCGGATCACGCCCATGCCGGGGTCGCCGGTCGGCACACGGCGGATCTCCTCGCCCTCCGGCGGCGTGCCCTCAGCGACCGTCATACGGCCAAGTGCCGCAACAGAACCCTTCGAAGCAGCCACGGCGAAGGCCGATTCGGCCCCAGCGGTTCTGCCCCGGCTGATGACGCTGATCAAGTTGGCTAGGGCCTGTCCGGCGGATCAGGTCGGAGGAAAGCTGCGGCGCCTCATAGACCCCGCGTCTGCGACCTGATCCGCCGGACAGGCCCTGGTAGGGCCAGGTCAGTTTAGGCGTTCACGGTCCAGGGCAGATGTGCGGGCGGGACGGCGAGCTCGTCCTGGATGCTCGGCAGTGCGATGTTCACGGACGAGTCGTCCAGCACCTGCAGTAGCTGGGCCGGCGCGATCAGCAGCGGCGGGACCATCTCACTGCCGGCTTGCGCCAGTTCCTTGATGCCGGGGATTCCGTGTATCGCGGGCGTATCGAAAATCGCATACGCCACCGCAACGGCGCTCCGTCTCCAATGGGGGCATGAACCACGATGCATCCCTGTCGGCACCGCCCCGCCGCACGCGCAGGATCGTGCTCCTCAGCCTGGCGATCCTCGGAATGGCGGGCGCCGTGTTCGTCGTACGGCGGCCGCTCATGATGTCCGCTCCGAGGTGCATGGCCGGGCGGTGGCACAGCTGCTTCGATACGTTCAACGGTGTGTTGCTCATCACCTTGGTCGCGCTGCCGTTGGCCGCGCTGGTGGTGTGGGCGCTGGCGCGCCGTCGGCGTGCCGCCGGCGTCACATCGGTGTGGCGGATGTCGCTGGGGCATGGTCCACGGGACGGTGCCGTTCCTGTGACTCCTCCACCCCGTAAACGGGGTGGCTTCTCGCTATGCCGGTTGGGCTTCGCGACGGGCCAGCCCGGCCCGTAGAACATTCAGGGCGGCCA